>DASWTQ010000060.1:0-11566 GCA_036402055.1 Herpetosiphonaceae bacterium | reverse complement strand
CAGCTCTTCGAGGCGCAGGCGGCCGCGCATCCCGAGCGCACCGCGCTGGTCTTCGAAGGGGAGACGCTGAGCTACGCCGAGCTGAATCGCCGCGCGAATCAGCTGGCGCATCATCTGCGCGGCCTGGGCGTCGGGCCGGAGATGCTGGTAGGCGTGTGTGCCGAGCGCTCGCTGGAGCTAGTAATCGCGCTGCTGGGCGTGCTCAAGGCCGGCGGCGCCTACGTTCCGCTCGATCCGACCTATCCGCTGGATCGGCTCCAGTTCATGCTCGGCGATGCGCAGCCCTCGGTGCTGCTGATCCAGCACAAGGTGGTCGCGGAGCTGCCGCAGCTCTTCGCCGAGGCCCGTCAGACCGTGATCCACCTCGACGCCGACTGGTCGCAGATCGCGCAGGCCAGCGCCGAGAATCCCGCGCTGCTGACAAACGATCGCAGTCTGGCCTACATGATCTACACCTCGGGCTCGACCGGACAGCCCAAGGGCGCGCTCAACTCCCACGGCGCGATCCGCAACCGGCTGCTGTGGATGCAGGAGGCTTTCCAGCTGACGGCGGATGATGTCGTGCTGCAAAAAACGCCGTTCAGCTTCGACGTGTCGGTTTGGGAGTTTTTCTGGCCGCTGCTCACCGGCGCGCGGCTGGTGGTCGCCAAACCTGAGGGCCACAAAGACAGCGCCTATCTGGTCGATCTGATCGCCGAGCAGGGAATCACGACGCTGCATTTCGTGCCGTCGATGCTGCGCGTCTTTTTGGAAGAGCCCGAGCTGGGCGGCTGCGACTCGCTGCGGCGCGTGATCTGTAGCGGCGAGGCGCTGCCGCTGGCCTTTACCGAGCGCTTCTTCGCGCGCTTGCCGCAGGTCGAGCTGCATAACCTGTATGGCCCGACCGAGGCCGCCGTCGACGTGACCTGGTGGCCGTGCGTGCCCAACACCACGCTGCGCACCGTGCCGATCGGCAAGCCGATCGCCAACACGCAGATGTATATTCTTGACCAGCGGCTACAGCGCGTGCCGGTGGGCATTCCGGGCGAGCTGTTCATCGGCGGCGTGCAGGTTGGGCGCGGCTATCTCAACCGCCCGGCGCTGACCGCCGAGAAATTCATCGCCGATCCCTTCACTCCTGACTCCGATGCACGGCTCTACCGCACGGGCGATCTGGCGCGCTATCTGCCCGACGGCAACATCGAGTTCCTGGGCCGTCTGGACGATCAGGTCAAGCTGCGCGGCTTCCGCATCGAGCTGGGCGAGATCGAGGCCGTGCTCACGCAGCATCCGGCTGTGCAATCCGCCGCCGTGCTTGTTCGTGAGGACGCAGCGCCCGGCGATCGGCGGCTGGTAGCGTACGTCGTACCGGACGAAGAACAAAGGAACAAAGGAACAAGGGAACAAACGGAGAACCAAGAACCAAGAACCAAGAACCAAGAACCGGGGAACGAACAAAGAACAAAGAACAAAGAACAAACAGGCACCTCAGATTCCCCCTCGCCTGTCGCAACCGAGGCCGAAGCCGGCCGAGGTTCGGGGCAGGGGGGAGGCGCCACAGCGACGGGGGTGAGGGCCTGGGATGAGGGCCTGAACTCCGATCTCCTCTCCGAGCAAGTCTCAACCTGGCAGCAGGTCTTTGACGAGACCTACGCCGCCTCCGAGGCCGATCTCGATCCGACCTTCAATATCGTCGGCTGGAACAGCAGCTACACCGGTGAGGCGCTGCCGGCCGAGGTCATGCGCGCCTGGGTCGATCAGACCGTCGAGCGGATTCTGGCGCTGGAGCCGGCCAATGTGCTGGAGATCGGCTGTGGCACCGGGCTGCTGCTCTTCCGCGTCGCGCCGGCGTGTGCCAGCTACTGGGGCACCGATCTGTCGCCGACTGCGATCAGCTATCTGCGGCAGCAGGTGATCCGCCCTGAGCTGGATCTGTCGCAGGTGACGCTCTTCCAGCGCGCCGCCGACAACTTCGACGCGATCCCCGAGCGCTACTTCGACGTGGTTGTGCTCAACTCGGTCGTGCAGTATTTCCCGAACATCGACTATCTGCTGCGCGTGCTCGAAGGCGCGACCCGAGCGCTCAAGCCCGGCGGCGCGATCTTCCTGGGCGACATCCGCAGCTATCCGCTGCTTGAGGCGTTCTACACCTCGGTCGAGCTTGCCAACGCCGCCGACTCGCTGACGGCCACGCAGCTTCAGAATCGCGTGCGCAAACGCATGTCGCAGGAGCAGGAGCTGGTGATCGATCCGGCCTTCTTCTACGCCCTGCGCCAGATCTTGCCGATCGCCGGCGTCGAGATTCAGCTCAAGCGCGGCGACGATCACAACGAGCTGACGCGCTTCCGCTACGATGTCACGCTGCGCATCGGCCCGGCGGCTGAGCGTCACGCGGAGATGCGCTGGCTCGACTGGCACGTCGATCGCCTGGATCTGGACGCCATTCGCGCGCTGCTTCGGGAGCACGAGCCGGCGCTGCTGGGCATCGAGCGTGTGCCCAACGTCCGGCTTGCCGGCGAGATGCAGGCGCTGAAGCTGTTGAGTCGCACCGAGCGGCCCGAGACCGTGGGCGAGCTGCGGGCGCAGCTTCACGAGCAGCCGGCCGCCGCGATCGATCCCGAGGCGATCTGGTCGCTGGCCGCAGAGCTGCCCTACACCGTGACGATCACCTGGTCGGAGCAGAGCCCAGGCAGCTTCGACGTTGTGCTGCGCCATCGCGGTCAGGACGACGTGCCGCTCGACGTGCTGCTGCCCCAGGCACAGGCCGCGCGGCGAACGTGGAACGAATACGCCAACAATCCGCTCTACGAGCAGCTTGGTCGCCAGCTGACGCCGGAGCTGCGCCAGCATTTGCAGGGCCGGCTGCCCGACTACATGATCCCGACCGCGTTTGTCTTCCTGCCCGCGCTGCCGCTCTCGCCCAACGGCAAACTCGATCGCGCGGCGCTGCCCGCGCCACCGCAGGCGATCCCCGAGCTTGAGCAAGATTTCGTGGCGCCGCGCACGCCGATCGAGGAGACACTGGCGGCGATCTGGGCGCAGGTGCTGGGTCTGGAAAAGATCGGCATTCACAACAACTTCTTCGAGTTGGGCGGCGACTCGATCCAGAGTATGCAGATCGTGGCGCGAGCGACCAGGGCTGGCCTGCATCTCACGCCGCGCCAGATGTTCCAGCACCAGACGATCGCCGAGCTGGCGCTGGTGGCCGAGCCGCTGGGAGCCGCCGAGCAGAGTCTCGTCACGGGGCCGGTGCCGCTGACGCCGCTCCAGCGCTGGCTTTTCGCTGCGGCGCCGGGACAGCCTGCGAGTCGCGTGATCGCGCTCCTCACGCCGCCGGAGCTGGATCGCGCCAGGCTGGAGCAAGCCCTGCGCCTGCTCTACGCCCACCACGACGCGCTGCGCCTGCGCTTCACGCACGACAACACAGGCTGGCAGCAGTTCAACGCCGGCGTAGACGAGCCGCTCGTTTTGGAGCACCGGCATGTCCCGGCGCTGGACAGCACGACGATCGACGTGGTCGCCGACGAGCTGCGCTCCCAGCTTCAGCCGGCCGAGCATCCATTGATGCGGGCGCTGCTGCTCGACACGGGCACGAATCAGCCTGGACGTTTGCTGCTGGCGATCCACAGCCTGATCGCGGATGCGTCCTCGTGGCAGATTCTGCTGGCGGATCTCCAGCAGATCTATCGCCAGCTCAGCGGCGGCGCGGAGGCTCAGCTTCCGCCCAAGACCAGCGCGTTCAAGCAGTGGGCCGAGCAGCTCACAGCGCTGGCGACCGGCGACGGATTGAGCGCCGAGCTGAGCTACTGGCTCGCGCAGCCCGCAGTCGATCGCTTGCCGCTGGACGAGCCGGCTAGCAGCGCCATGTCCGATCGCGCGACTCAGCAGCTCAGCGTCACGCTGAGCGCCGACACCACGAGCGCGCTGCTGGGCGCGGCCAACCGGGCCTACCGCACGCAGCCCGAAGATCTGCTGTTGACGGCGCTGGCTCAGGCGCTCACATCCTGGACCGGAGCGCGGAGTGTGCGGCTGGATTGGGAGCGTGACCTGCGCAGCGCTCCACGCACCGACCTGGATCTGAGCCGCACAGTGGGACCGCTCACCGGCCGCTTCCCGATCACGCTCAATCTGGCGGAGCGGGAGCCCGGCGCGGCACTCAAAGCGATCAAGGAGCAGCTGCGCGCTGTGCCGAACGGTGGCCTGGGCTACGGCCTGCTGCGCGAGTTGCGCGACGACGAGAGCGCCCGTCAGATAAGAGCCCTGCCCGCGCCCAAGATCGGCGTAGCCTACCTGGGCCAGAGCGACGCGGCGCTGACCGATTCCGCCTTCACGCCGACCTCCGAGCTGCCGGGCGTTGTGCTTGGCCCCGCGCAGCTGCTGGCGATCACCGCCTCCGTGATCGATGGACGGCTGAGCCTGTGCTGGACCTACCGCGCGTCGGCGTTCCAGACCGCGACGATCGAGCGACTGGCCGAGAGCAGCAGCGCGGCGCTTCAGGCGCTGATCGATCATTGCTTGTCTCCCGAGGCCGGCGGCTTCACGCCCTCGGATTTCCCGCTGGCCCGCCTCGATCAGACGACGCTGGATCACGTTCTGAGCATGACCGAGCATGTCGAGGACATCTACCCGCTTGGTCCGATCCAGGATCACAAGCTTTATCGTTACGTCAACCATCCCGAGACCGGGCTGTACTTTGTGTACGGCGTTTTTCTGATCCAGCCGATCGACGCCGACGTGCTTGAGCGCGCCTGGCACCTGCTGATCGCGCGGCATCCTGTGCTGCGGACCTCGTTTGTGTGGGAAGGGCTGGAGCGACCGCTGCAAGTTGTTCACGATCAGGTTGACTTTGCCGTCGATCGCCAGGACTGGCGCGGACTCACGCCCGAGGAGCAGCAGACGCGTATCGCCGAGCATCTAACCGCGCTCTGGCGACAGGGCTTCGATCTGCACAAAGCGCCGTTTACGCAGGTCGGGCTGTACCGCGTGGGCGAGGATGCCTACCACTTCATGTGGAATTTCAACTACATGCTGCAAGACGGCTGGAGCTTCCCGCTGCTCTTCAAAGATCTGTTCACCTGCTACGACGCGCTCCTCAACGGCAGCGATCAGCTGCCCGAGACGCCGCGCCTGTACCGCGACTTTATCGCCTGGACGCAGCGGCAGGATCTGACAAGCGCCGAAGCCTTCTGGCGCGAAAAGCTGCGCGGCTTTACGCAGCCCAATCCGATCCAGGCGCGGGTGATGAGCAACCAGACAGTGTCGGGCGAGGGCTATCGCTCCGAAGAAATCTATCTTTCGGTCGCGGCGTCTACGGCGCTGCGCACACGCGGGCGCCAGCACCAGCTCACGCCCAGCACACTCTTGCAGGGCGCGTGGACGCTGCTGATCAGCGCCTACACCGGCGATCAGGATGTGGTCTTTGGCTCGGTCGTATCGGGACGACCCGCCGAGCTGGCCGGCGTCGAGTATATGGTTGGCTCGTTCAACAACTTCCTGCCGCTGCGTATGCAGGTCCGGCCCGAGCAATCGCTGCTGGCCTGGCTCAAAGAGTTTCAGGTGCAGCATCTTGAGCTGCGCCAGTACGAGTACACGCCGCTACGCAAGATCAAGGAGTGGAGCGATGTTCCCGGCGATCTGCCGCTCTTCGAAAGCCACCTGACCTTTGAGAACTTCCCGATCAACACCTCGATGGTCGAAAAATGGTCATCGCTCGGCGTGCGGCCGGTGACCGGCGAGACGCAGACCGAGTTTCCGCTGCGGGTCGCGATCTGGCCCTTCCCGGCGATGCTGCTGCTGCTGTCGTATCATCGCCATCTCTTCGATCGCGAAACGATCCAGCGTATGCTCGACAACTATCGCATCCTGCTGGAAGGCATGGCGGCGCGGCCCGAGCAGTCGATCGGCGACCTGCTAAAACTGATCAAGCTGTCGTGAGTCCGAATCGCGATCTGATCCATAGCAAAGGCATAGCATGAACGAAACAGAGCAGACGCAGGCGGAGACGGAAGACGAGGCCGGGCTGCCCAGCCATCTGATGCCGCTGGTCGATGAACAGTGGGCGGTCTGGCGCTGGGCCGGGCTGCGTGGCGCTGGATTTCCCGCCGCCCAGGTGCTGAGCCTGGCCGCATCGTCGTGCGCGGCGAGCGCCGACCGGCTGCTTGCAGCTGAGCAGGCTGTCGATCTGGCGGAAGAGCGAGCGGCAGCAATGGTCAACGCGGCGCTGGATGCGCTTCAGCAGGCGGAGCAATGGCACGACAGCGCCCGGCGCGATCCGCTCGTCAAGCTGCTGCGTGCGATCCGCAAGCGCAAGCCGCCGCAGAGCGCCGATGTCGCGCCCGAGATCGCCGAGGCCGTGCAGGCGTTTCGGGCTGCGCAGGAGCAGGCCGGAGCAGCGCTGACTGACTATCAGGTCGCCTATCAAGCGGGCGTGGCCGAGGTTGCGGCGGCGCTCCGAGCCGTGGCGGGCGATCCGCGCTTTCAGGAAGCGCTGATCTGGCAGAATCGCCAGGCGTATCACACCGGCGTGCTGCCGCTGCAACAGGCCGATCCGGCCGTTCGCGGCTCGCGTCAGCGCCAGCACGAGGAGCTGATCGCCAACTACGTGCAGCGCTACTGTGCCAAGAACGATACGATCGGTTTCTTCGGTCCTGTCGGCTGGGCGCAGTTCGCGGATGACGGGCCGGCCATCGCGGCCGAGCCGGGGCCGGATCTGCTCGCCGCGCGCAGCGTCTACTTCGAGGGCTGGTGCGTCGATGCGCTGGCAAAGAAGCTGGCCGCGAACAAAGCGCTGCTGCCGTGGTCCGCGCCGCGCCGCATTCCCGCGCTCCATGCCGAAGGCTCGCGCTTCTTCATGCCGTTCGAGGGTGAGGTTCGGCTCTCGGTCAGCCAGGTCGCGGCGCTCCAAACGATCGACGGGCAGCGCACGGCTCACGAGATAGCCCAGCTGCTGCTGCGTACGCCGTCCAGCGCGATTCGCAGCGAGGTCGAAGCCTACGAGACGCTGCGCCAGCTCCGGGATCGCGGCCTGATCGCCTGGGATTTTGCGCTGCCGCTTGAGCTGCGGCCCGAGCGCACGCTGCAACGGCTGCTGGCGCGCATCGGCAACGAGCCGCTTCGACGTCAGGTGCTGGCCGCGATCGATCAGTTCGATGCGGCACGAGCCGCAGTTGCGCGCGCGGCCGGCAATCCGGCCAGACTCGATCGGGCGATGAGTGAGCTTGAAACCTTTTTTACCAGGCTCACGGGCAGCGCGCCAAGCCGCGCGGCCGGCAAGATGTACGCCGCGCGGACGCTGGTCTACGAGGATTGCCGCCGCGACATCGAGGTGCGGCTGGGGCCGGAGCTGCGGGAGCGGCTGGGTCCGCCGCTGGGCCTGCTGCTGACCAGCTCGCGCTGGTTCACCTACCACCTGGCGCAGGGCTTCCGCGTGGCCTTGCAGGATCTCTACGCCGAGCTGTCGCGCCAGGCTGGCTCGTCCGCCGTGGAGATGGTCGCCTTCTGGCTGCGCGCCCAGACGCTGCTCTTCGACGACACCGCTGGCGTGGTCGAGGAGCTGAGCCGCGAGTTCCAGCAGCGCTGGGCCGAGATCCTGGCGCTCCCCGAGGATCAGCGCGTGGTCACGTACAGCTGCGCGGAGCTGCTGCCGCGTGTGCAGGCGGCGTTCGACGCTCCCCGCGCGGGCTGGCGCTCGGCGCGGCATCACAGCCCCGACATATTGATCGCCGCCGAGAGTGTCGAAGCGATCGGGCGCGGCGAGTACCAGCTGGTGATGGGCGAGATGCACACCGCGATGAACACGCTGGGCGGCCTCCTTTTTGTCGGGCAGCATCCCGCGCCGGAGCAGCTCTACATCGCAGCCGAGCGCGATCTGGCTGAGCCCAGCCTGGTGCCGATCTACAGCCGCAACCTGGAGCGCGTCACCACGCGCACACGTCCGGGACTGATCTCATCCAAAGATTACCGCCTGACGTTCGCTCACGACTCGGTGGGCGCGCCCAAGCTGCGCGAGCTGCCGATCGGCTCGCTGGTGGTGGAGGATCTCGGCCAGGGCATCGTGCTGCGTACTCGCGACGGCAAGCTCCAGTTCGATCTGATCGATACATTTGCGCTGATTCTGTCGATCCTGGTCGTCAACAATTTCCGCATCGTCGAGCCAGCCGCGCACCGCCCACGCATTTTCTTCGACGATCTGGTCGTCAATCGCGAGTCCTGGCGCTTCGATCCGGCGGATTTGTCTTTCGCCAACGAGACCGACGAGGCCGCGCGCTTCCTTGCGGCGCGGCGCTGGGCCAGGGCGCACGCGATGCCCCGCTTTGTGTTTGTGAAGCTGCCGATCGAGGTCAAGCCGTTCTATGTCGACTTCGATAGCCCGGTGTATGTCAACATTCTGGCCAGGCTGGTCCGGCGCATCCAGACATCCGACGCCGCCGATCGCTCGGTGACTGTGGTGGAGATGCTGCCGCGTCTGGATCAAGCCTGGCTTCCCGATGCCGAAGGCCGGCGCTACACCAGCGAACTGCGGATCGTGGCGCTGGATCTCAATCCGTAGCCGCGACAGCCAGCTATCACAGCGTGACGATCACGCGCCCTGGCCTGACCGGATGCTCGACCGCCGCGTGCGCCTGGGCGATGTCGTCGAGCGGAAAGCGCGCGGCAATATCGAAGCCTTGCCAGCCTGCCTCGAACGCCTGGTTGATCGCGCGCGTGGCTTCGAGCTTGGCCTCAAGCGGTATATCGTCGCTGCCGATAAAAAACAGCCTGGCGTTGCTGAAGACGAGCAGCCAGACCGGAATTTGCGGCGTGGCGTCGTTTGTGGCGTACGTTGCGATCGATCCGCCCTGTGCCAGGATCTCGACGTCGAGCTTGATGTTGGCATCGAAGGCTACTTCGACAATGTGATCGACGCCATCAGGCGCTAACTCCTTGATCCGCTCAGCTAATGTTTCGTCGGCGACCAAAACCGCGTCCGCTCCCGCACGCAGCGCTATGTCCTTCCCGCTTTCGTGGCGGATCGTCGCGATCACGCGTGCTCCCGCTTGATGCGCGAGCTGAACCGCGCACACCCCGACCGCGCCCGAGCCGCCCTGCACCAGCACTGTGCGCCCCGCGATCGGGCCGGCTACATGCACCGCGCGATGAGCGGTGATGCCGGGAATGCCGAGACAGGCGCCCTGCTCCATCGACACGTTTTCCGGGAGTGGAACCACCCGCTCCAGCGGCACGACCGTATATTCGGCGGCAGTGCCAAAGGGCCGGTAGGTTTGTGCGCCGTAGCACCACACGCGCCGTCCAAGCCACTCCTCCGCTACGCCCGCGCCGACAGCATCAACCGTCCCGGCGCCGTCGCTGTGCGGAATAATCCGTGGAAAAGGCATGCCATAGCCAAAGGCATTCTGGCGCTTCTTCACGTCGCCTGGATTAATCCCCGAGGCCGCGACCCGAATCCGAACCTCACCGGCCTCCGGCTGCGGATCGTCCATCTCGCCGACGACTAAAACATCCTGCGCGGCGCCTTGCTGCTCATACCATGCTGCTTTCATATGTGTCCTCGTCGTTGTAGCTCCATCGTGCAAGCGTTTCTTTCAAGATTATAGATCGATCCAGCGTGCCGGGCAGGATTCTGCTCACCTCAAATACTTAAGCGATTACTTGACTATCAGGCATAAATCTTGTATACTAAAGCATATGCTTAACCAAATAGGAATCGATCAGGTTTTTCACGCGCTCGGCGATCCCACGCGGCGCAAGCTCGTAGAGCAGCTAAGCCAGGGGCCGGCCTCAGTCAGCGACCTTGCCCGGCCGCTCGGCATTACGCTGGCGGCGGTGGTGCAGCATCTTCAGGTGCTTGAGCGCAGCGGCGTGGTGCGCACCGAGAAAATCGGCCGCGTGCGCACCTGTCGGATCGAGCCGGCCGGGTTGAACGCCGCCGCCGAGTGGCTGGCCGAGCGCCGCTCGCTGATGGAGCGCCGCCTCGATCGCCTGGGCGCCGTGCTGGCCGAGGAAGAGCCGCCCGCAGAATAAGCAATCAAGAGGGAAATTTCGATGCAACCACAAGCAGATCAGCGCACCGTTGTCCACAGCACGTTTAGCCTTGAGCGAACGTATCCGTCGGCTCCGGCGCGTGTCTTCGCGGCGTTCTCGAACCAGGCGACCAAGCGCCGCTGGTTCGTGGAAGGCGAGGGCTGGCAGATCGACGAGTTCAGCATGGATTTTCGCGTCGGCGGTCGCGAGACTGCGCGCTTCCGCTTCGGGGACGGCCCGACTACCAGCAACGACACGATCTACCTCGACATCGTGCCCGAGCAGCGGATCGTCTTTGCCTACAGCATGACCGTCGGCGACCGGCGCATCTCCAGTTCGCTGGCGACCGTTGAGATCGTGCCCGCAGACGACGGCACGCGCCTGATCTACACCGAGCAGGGCGCTTTTCTCGACGGCGCGGATCAGCCGGCGGATCGTGAGGCGGGCTGCCGCGAGCTGCTTGAACAGCTGGCCAAAGAGCTGGAAGCGCAATCCTGAGCAAACTGGGAGGTACGAGCGTGGGCAAGGTTTTTTTCAGCGTGGGCATCACGCTTGATGGCTTTATCGCTCCTGAGGGCATGGATCTGGAGCACGCCGACGATCCCAACTACAACGACTGGATGAGTCAGTGGAGCGCGCTTCAAGGCTGGATGTTTCACCAGCGGTTCTTTCGCGAAAACTTAGAGATCGGCGAGGGCGGCGAGACCGGCCAGGATAATCGCATTCTTGAGGAGACTTTCAACCGCACCGGCGCGAACATCATGGGCAAGCACATGTTCTCCGGCGGGGCGCCGTACTGGCCCGAAGACGCGCCCTTCCACACGCCGGTCTTTGTTCTGACCCACGAGGCACGCGAGCCCTGGGAGCGGCTGGGCGGAACCACGTTCTACTTTGTCAACGACGGCATCGAAAGCGCGCTGCAACAGGCGCGGGCAGCGGCGGGAGACAAGGATATTCGTATCGCTGGCGGCGGCAACGTGATTCTGCAATATCTCAACGCGGGACTGGTCGATGAGTTCAACCTCGCGCTGGCGCCGGTCTTCTTCGGCGGGGGCGTGCGCCTCTTCGACGGCATCGATCGGCACAAGGTTGGGCTGGAGCTTGCCGAGGCGATACCCTCGCCGTACGTTACGCATCTGCGCTACCGGACCACAAAGCCGTAGCGCGCACCCGCCGATCAACACATGCTACGTGTGGAAGCAGCCTGCTGTGGGCTGCTTTTTCTTGTTCGGACTCAGCGGCGCGCCGGACGCTGGCCCATCTCCTCGACATCCTCGATCTGCAACAGCAGCGCATCGATCGAAACCTGAATCTCACGCAGCGACAGCGCCAGCGAGATCAGCAAGAGCGTCAGGCTGCCGCCAAAGATCCACTTGCCGACTGTCTCCTGACCGGCAAACAGGACAAACATACACAGCACGCAGAGGAAAAAGCTGGAAACGCCGCAGGCTTGCATGTTGCGAATAATCACGCTGCGATAGCGCAAGTTTGCAAGCTGGCCCAGGATTTTGGGATCGGGCTGGGATTTGTAGCGGGCGTAAAGCTCACGGATCAGCGCGGCCAGTGT
>DASWTQ010000059.1:0-13890 GCA_036402055.1 Herpetosiphonaceae bacterium | reverse complement strand
GTATAGCCGATATGCGATCAGTCCCCGAGTATATCGAGCACCTCGTCGAACAGCGACTCCGAGTCGTCCATATATTCCTTGTACCGTGACTGATTCGGCGTGGCCTCCTCGCGCTTGTTATCAAGCCGCCGACCACCGCGCGACCTGGGGCCGCCGTAGTGATCGATCAGCCGCTGCTCCAGGCCGCCGGCCTCCGAGTCGGTCAGGTTGTTGCGGGCGATAATCTCCTGGTTGTAGTTGCGCTTAACCGGATGTTTGGAATGAGCAACACCACGCGCCGGCGCATCGCCGCGCCCGACATACCTGACATCCTGGTTGCTGTCCCTGAGCACATAGAGACCTTGACCATTCTTGGAGTCATAGGCTTTGCCGGTTCCACCTGGCGGGCGCTGGCGAATCGGCTTCGCGGCTTTGCTTGCGCTCTGGGCCGCGTCCGCGCCCTTGGAGGCCCACTTTGCGCCAACAGCCGCCGCGCCAACGCCGGGGATCGCGCCCGCTGCCGAGATGCCCGCGTTCTTCCAGTCGCCTTCGAGCGCGTAGCTGGCAGCGTTGGCGACATCGCAGGCATCGAAGACGAGACCGCAGGCATCCAGCGCGGTATGCGCGGTGTCGCTGGTGACGGCATCTTTGATCGACGAGCCGATGTCACGCAGCGAGAAGTGCCCGTCAACCTCGACAAAGTTGATCGGGTTGCTGCCCGCCAGCGCCATGCGATTCTGCGTCAGCGGGTCCAGGCCCAGACCCATGTCGGCCAGCGCGCCCTGGTAGCGATCGGGCTGGAGGAAGCGGCTGTTTTGTGGGCCGAACTGGCGCGCGCCCATCTGAAGGTTGCCGCTGCCGGAGTCGTAGCGCTTGCCGGTGAAGCGATACGGGTTGAGCGGGCTCTGGTCGTTGGTATCGCCTCTGGTCAGGGCCGAGGACTTGGCGCCGTAGGGCTCGTAGCCATAGCTGGCCTTGGCGCCGCCGCTCTCGTTGAGCAGCTGCGAGACACTGCCACGGGTATCGTAGCCGTAGCTGTAGCGCTCGCTCGCGCCGCCCGAAGATGTGTTGGTCATGCCGGCTTTGTCGCCGAACGCATCGTAGCTGTAGCTCTTGGTGCCCGCGCTGGTACCGGTGATGTTCTCGGTGCTGACGCGATCGCTGAGCCCCTCGTAGCTGAACTGCGTGGTGCGGCTGACTCCGCTGGAGTGGCTTTCGCTCTCCTCGCTCATACGACCAAGCGCGTCGTAGCCATAGTCGGCTGAGCTGCCGGCGCTGCTGCGATAGCCCGTCAGGCGGTGCTCGTAGTCGTAGGTGTAGTCTTTGACGACGTTGCCCGACACGCTGCCGGGCTGGCTCGGGCAGTCGGCCTTGGTGCCGGCGGCGGTGGTGATGCAGTCAAGGTTGCCGTCGGGATCGTAGAAGTAGTTCTGCGTCTGGCCGCCCATCGTCATCGACGTCATCTGGTTGCCGTCGTAGGTGTACGAGCGTCCCGTCGAGTCGCTGCGAATGTTGCCGGCCGGATCGAGATCGTAGGAGATCGAGCCGCCGTAGCTGTTTTGCTGGCCGGTCAGCCGGCCGCGTGGATCGTAGCTGGACGTGGTGGTGCAGCTCGTCTCGCAGGCGGTCGTAGCACCGGCCGGACCTTTGAGACTAAACTGATCCTGCGCTTGATTGCCGTCCAGGTACTGGTTAGCCGCGTCGATGTACGAGACCGTGTGCGACTCGGTCACGTTGCCGTTGGCGTCCTTGGTCGTCTGCTTATAGATCTGGCCGGTCGCGTAGTACTCGCGATCCTCGGTCTGCTTGGTGGTCCAGCCGCCGGAGCTGTTGCTCCGGGCGATCACGCGCTGCTGCTCCCAGCCTTCCGGCAGGTAGGTGTAGGTGATGCGCTGGTTGTCGCCGTTGAAGGCGGGGCCGTCGTCGATCTGCTGGATCATCCGGTCGGCCGCGTCGAAGAAGAAGTGCTGCTTATGGCCCTGCTTGCTCGGATCGCTGGTGCCTTCCTCGGCGTCGTCGGTCTGCTCTCTCAGATTGCCGTTGAGGTCATACCAGGAGGTCGAGACCTTCCAGACGCTGTCCCGATCTTTCTTCTGGCGCGTCTTGATCACGCGGTCGAAGCCGTCGTAGGTGTTCTCGATGGTCATCGGCGATTCTTTGGGATCGTTAGCCTTGAGACCACCGGTGCCGCGAATCGTGAGCTGGTTGTTGTTGGCGTCGTAGGTGTAGCTCGTGGAGCCACCGTTGGGATCGTGCGCGGCTTTCTGCTCCCGCAGCTGGCCGTCGACCCAGTAGGTCCAGGTCACACGCTTGCCGGTCTCGGGCTGCCCGGCGTTGGCCTGGCCGTCCGGGATCGCCGGCGTGCGCGAGCTTTGCCAGCCCTCGGCGGTGTAGTCGAAGAAGTATGTGCGCTGGCTGCCTTCCTTGCTGGTGCGAATCCAGCCGGGATCGAAGTATTCTTGAACGGTCTTTTGCTTGGCGTCGACCGATGCGGCGCTGGCCTGGTTCACCGGCTGCGATGACCACGCGATCCGGCCGTTGGCGTCGTAGGAGCGATGCACATACGCGGTCTTGCCGCTCGTACGCTCGCCGGCATCGCTGGGCAGCTCGATCTTGACCAGCTGATTGACCTCGTCGTAGGTGTAGGTCGTGACATAGTCGTTGAAGGTCTGCTTATCCGAGGAGGCGTCCCAGCCACGCGGGCTGATCTGGCGTGAGCGATTGCCGACCGCGTCGTACTCGGTCTTGGTGGTGATCGTGCGCGGCCGAGTCTGGGTGTAAGACGTCGGCGGCATGGTGTAAGTCAGGCCGGTCGCCGTCACAAACGGCTGGATCGTCTTAACCTGCTGATCGCGCTGATCGTACTCGTAGGTGATGGTGTGGCTGTGCGCGTTGGTCGTCCCGCTCACGTTGTCGTTGGCGTCGTAGGCCGTAATCTGGACGTTGTTGAGCGGATCGGTTTCTTTGGTCCGCTTGTGGGCGACGTCGTACTCGTACTTCGTGGTGTAGCTCGGCGGCGTGGCGCAGGCGATCGAGCTGACGCCGGCCTGTGGTGCCGTCACCGAGCGCAGATCGCCGGCCAGATCGTAGCAGAAGTGCGTGTAGTGCGTGACGGTGATCGCGCCACTGGCGTCGACCGCGTGCTGGTACTGCTTGACCACCCGATCGAGCGGATCGTACTCACGGAACTGTGCAAAGTCCAGATCGGTGCCGGTGGTCTGCACGCCCCTGGGCTGCGTCATGCGGATCATGCGACCGGCGGCGTCGTACTGGTAGGCCGTGCGCTCGCCCAACGGATCGGCTGAGGTGTCGGGCCCGGTCATCAGCGTGCGCCGATCCATCGCATCGTAGGCCATGGTCGTACGCGAGCCGCCGCCGGGATCGGTGTAGCTGCTGCCGTAGTGCGGGCCGATCTGAAGCGTGAGATTATCGTTGGCGTCGTAGTCGGCGCCGCTCCAGATCAGCGTGCCCAGCGCGGTGCTCGTGGACTTGGGCGCGCTCTGGCGGCCCAGACGATGGAAGCTGTCGTAGTCGAAATAGCTGCGGAAGCCGCGCGGATCGCCGGTAGTGTACGACGCATGGATCGGGTCCTGCACCCAGCGCAGCAGGCCGTCGTCGTCGTAGCCCAGCTTGGTCGTCTGGCCTTTGGCGTCGATGATCGTCGTAGCCAGGCCGTTGGCGTCGTAGCTGGCGTAGGTCGTGGTGCGGCTATTGGCGTCGGTCTCGGTCTTGAGCGTGCCGTCGGGATTGTAGGTGTAGGTCGTGGCTTTGGCCAGCGCGCGCTGCACCGGATCGACGGTCTTGGTCAGGTTGCCTTTAACGTCGTACTCGAAGCTCCACTGGTAATCGTCCAGCGGCGAGGCGGTCGCGGTGCCGCGCGGATTGGTCTTCTTAATCGGCTGGCTGATGTGTGGAATCGTGCGGCCGGGCTCCCACTTGCCGCCGACATCGTTGGCATCAACCGCGACGTTCTGGTACTCGATCGTGGTGCGGTTGCGCAGCTGGTCCCAGCGATCGGTCAGGTAGCCGTTGAGATTGTAGGCAAACTCGCTGTACTGGCCGGTCGGCTCAGTTACACGCGTGACTTTGCGATCGGCGTTCCACTGGACCGTCGTCACCTGGTTGAGCGGATTGGTGAGCGATGTTACCGAGCCCTGCGTGTCGTAGGCGTATTTGCTGACGCGTGACAGCGGATTGGTCACGGTCGTGACGCGATTGGTGATGTCGTAGGCGAACGAAGTCACGCTGGCGATGCGGTTGGTGCGCGTCATGATCTTCCAGCGGTCCTGGGTGCTGCCGGGGCCGTAGTAGGTGAAGATCGTCTCGGTGCCGCGCGGATCACGCACGCTGTACAGATAGACCGACTGGTTGGGCGACTTCGGGTTGGGATTGGCGCGGGCCTGCGGATCGGGGATCGCCGGAGCATCGCCGTTGGAAGTGGTATAGGTGAAGACGAAGCTGCGATCCGCCAGCGGCGTGCCGTTGGCCTTGGTGCCGCCGCGCTGGATGATGCGCAGCAGATTGCCGTCTTCGTAATACTCGAAGTCGAGCGCGCTGCCGGTATGATCCGTGATGCGCTGGATCTTGCCGCGCACCTGCGGCTTTTTGGCCTCGTCCTTGGAGTAGTAGTCGATCAGGAAGCGGCGATTCGGCGCGGGCGTCGTGCCCTGGCCGGCCGCGTCGGTCACGGCGGTGACGCGCTTCCTGAGACCGCCAGGATCTTCGCCGGGCGGCACGGTCTCCAGCGTGAAGGTGATGCGGTTGCCGTTGAGATCTTCCACGCTCGTCGGGTAGCCGTCGCTGTCGAAGAAGAAGGTCACGCGATCGGGCCGCGTGAGCGCCCAGCGGCGGGTCGCGTCGGTGGTCGAGTAGGTACGCAGGTAGAGATTCACGCCGGCCGGCTCTTTCCAGTAGACGGAGCCGTCGGCGGCCAGCGCGCCCTCAAAGCGATGCGTGGTGCCGTCGCCGTCGGTAAAGCCGATCCAGCGGTTGGCGCGACCGGCGATCGTGTCGGCGTTGTTCGGGTGAATGTCCAGCGGCAGGCCGAGCCGCGTCAGGCCCGAGATGCTCAGCGAGAAGTTATTGCCGATCGACGAGTCCGACTTTTTCTCAAGCGTGTTGTAGGTCAGATCGACGACGGTAGCCAGGCCGCGACCCGGCGACTGGAAGGGCGTCCAGCGCAGCAGCGAGTTGCCGTTGGCGATGTTGACCAGGTGCTGCATGCCCGCGCCGACTTCCTCGCCGACGTAGTGATAGTAGCGCTCCAGGCCGATCGCCTCGTCCATCAGAGTCTTGTTGACGATGATCGGGTTGTCGTGCGGCTGATTGCCACGCCCGGCAAAAGTCCGGTAGGTCCAGCAGCCCATGGATGGAGGGTAAACGTCCGTCGCCTTGGACGGCGTAGCCGCAGTCTTAGGCTGCGTGGCGGAAGCCTGAGCCGTCGCGGGCTGCTGCGCGGCCTGCGGATCGACCGACTCGGTACACGGATCGAGCCAGATCTCCTGGTAAAGATCGAACTGTAGCCGGTATTGCGATCGATCGACGTTGGCGGGCAGCGAGGGCGGCTCGACGTTGACCCGCATGGTCAGCGATCCATTGGCCGCTACATTCGAGGTTAGCGGAATAACCGGCCCCCACAGGCCAGGCATCGTCGCCGGGTCCGGGCTTACCCAGCTATAAAACAGCGAGATCGAGCTGCTGGTCCAGGTGTACGTGCTCTTATTCGTGATCGTCACGTCGACCGGGTACGACTGCTGGGTGGCGATCGCGGCATCAAAGGCGACGACGTTCGGCACCGGCGTCGAGCTGAACGTCGCGCGGTAGATCGTGCCGACCGTGTTGGCCACATTGACCGTGACCGGCGCGGAGATCGTCACCTGGCCGTCGGCATCGTAGGCGCGCGTGGTCAGTACGCGGGAGCCGTCGTAGACTGCGCCGTACATGGTGTCCCACTGAGCGCTGTAGGGTGCGACGGCGTCGTCGGCGAAGCGCACGCCGTCGTAGTAGAACTCGACCAGCGTCACGCCTACATCGTCGGCGGCATTGGCTGTGACTGTGTACGAACCTTTGACCGTTGCATTGGCGACCGGCGCGGTGATGCTGGTCGTCGGCGCGGCGGAGGCGTTGATTGTCACGGCCTGAGCCGCGCTATCGGAGCTGGGGACCGTGGCAGTGGACAGCGAGGTGCCACGGGCAACGTCGGCGGCCAGCTTCAGGGCTGCCGCGTTCGACGCATCGCGAATATCGGTGGGCGGCGCGGCCTGGACAGTGGGCGGCGCAACGTGGGGAAAGCCGATACAGGACAACAGCAGGCTAACTACGAGCACGAGACGGACGAACGGCTGAGCTTGGGCAATCGTCCTCATGATGGGCCTCTTCTTCTTGCTCTGCATTGAGATGCGACGTAGCGAACCAATCCAACGATGATCCTCCTCTCCGGGGTAGGCGCGGCGGTATGGAAGCGGATTATTCGTGCACGCTCCGAAGGTGTCGGGAACGTGCGCAAATGGCGCGAGCTAGCGTGTCATCGACGTGCCGACGTGCGACGTGCAAGCTACATTGAATATAGCTTCAGTAGGCGTGGGGGGTAGCGACAAGGGACGAATCGCGTGTGATGATCACCGGCGAACAGGTCGGGAATGCAAGCCTGGCAGTGCGGCTGTTTGGGGAGGTGCCGCCCAGGATGAGCTGTAGTGAGCCGAGCACACCGTGCATGTATGCTCCACGTAATGACAAACGACCGAATGGTTAGCAGATCCAGTCTAAAGCCGTGCGCTCATGGCCGTCCAACGATGAATGTTGGTCATCTCGATTGTGGGTATCGAAGTGATACCGAGCACGTTGTTTAGCAGGAGCTATGCCATCAGATCACTATAGCGATCATCGATGCCGCAGGCACTTGCCGCGAGGTGGTATGCTGTGTCCATGCGTGCATCAGTCTTTCACAGCCTTGAAACACCTCGTCTCCAGATCCGCCACTTCACGCCGGCGGACCTTCCCACGCTGCTGGCCTACCGCAATGATCCACTGGTTGCCAGGTACCAGAGCTGGGAGTCCATGACCGAAGCCGAAGGACGTGCATTTATCGAGGAGATGCAGCAGCGCCAGCCGGGTGAGCCGGGACCAGGCTTTCAATTTGCCATTGCCCTCAAAACCTCCGGCCTGCATATCGGGGATTGCTACTTCAAAATACTCGATTATGATCCACATCAAGCGGAAATCGGGTATAGCCTGGCACGGGCACACTGGGGCCAGGGGTTTGCAACCGAGGCCCTGACCGCTATCCTTGAGTACAGCTTTCGCACCCTCGATCTTCACCGGATCATTGCCATCGCAGACTGTGAGAATCGGGCGTCGATTGCCCTGCTCGAACGGCTCGGCATGCGCCGGGAAGGCCATTTTCTCAAAAGTATGTGGTCGAAAGGTGCGTGGGGCGATGAATATCAGTACGCCATCCTCCTTGAAGAATGGCGGTCACGGCACCGCAGCACGCCCCAATGACGTGCGCCGCGCACAGCGCTGGCTCTGACCGCTTGCAGTGCGATGTTCAAGCCTGGGTCGCTACGTCGCTTTAAGCCGGAACAAAGAGTACTGGGTCGGAATCGTGTCAAGAGACTGTTTACAGAGCGATCGGTTTGTTCCTATACTCATCCATGACTGCATCGTCCATCCTGTAGCAGGAGCGTATCGTGACCCTTTCGCCTACATTAGTCACAAAAATTGAGGCCGAGGAGCCAATCCGCCGCCTCGCCGTCTTGATTGACGCCGATAACGCGCAAGCTTCCGTGATTGAAGGGTTGCTCGCCGAAGTAGCCCGCTTCGGCGAGGCGACGGTGAAGCGCATCTATGGCGATTTCACCTCGCCCACCAGCGCTCAGTGGAAACAGGTGTTGAATACCTTCGCGATCAAGCCAGTCCAGCAGTTTGCGTACACCACCGGTAAAAATGCGACCGATAGTATGCTCATCATCGATGCGATGGATCTGCTCTACACCCGACGCTTCGATGGATTTTGCCTGGTCTCCAGTGATAGTGACTTCACAGGTCTCGCGCTACGTATTCGGGAAGAAGGGCTCGTCGTCTATGGATTCGGCGAACAAAAGACGCCCGAGGCATTTCGGAACGCGTGTCACAAATTTTTATTTACCGAAGTCCTGAAGCGTATCGAGCCGCCGGCGAACACAGAGCCGTTTGTGGCCGACAAACAGGCACCCGCCAAACCACGGCCCGTGCCGGCCACAGTCCCACAGACACAACCACCTTCCAGCCAGCCCAAGTTCCCGAGTAAGTTCTTTCGGCAAGCACTGGAGCAGGCCAGCGATGAAAACGGGTGGGCACATCTCGGGAAGTTTGGCAGCTACCTGACGAAGCTGCGACCGGATTTTGATCCACGCAATTTCGGCTACAAGAAGCTCAGCGATCTTGTCAAAGCACGGACCGAACTCTTCGTGACAGAAGAGCGACATACCAACAATGCGGACGTGAAAGCCCTGTATGTCCGTGCCAAGTGAGGCTGGTTGCCCGGGCGCTCCATCGCCGATCAAGCGACTGTTTCACTCCATGCTATGACCTTTAATCATCCGATCCCTGTTCCTGTTTCGGCCCTGGCCTTGCAAACGATCGCGGCCCGGCTTGGTATTCCTCACGCTCGGTGCGAACTATTTCCTGTGGCCGGCGCTGCAAACGCGATCTATGCGATCGGTGAGCGCTACCTGCTGCGCGTGCCGCATCAACATCCGCTGCAAGCCCCCGCAGTGCAGCGCGAAGTAGCGGCGGTCGCGGCTGCCCGGACGGCAGGAGTCTGCACCCCGGCCATCGTCCTCGTCGACGATGCCTGCGACCTGCTGCCCGTGCCGTACGCCGTCTACGAGCGCCTCGACGCGATCCCGCTCAGCTCCCTCGCCCCACCACTCGCGCCACCACCGGCAACCTGGTATGCCCTCGGCCAGGATCTCGCTCGCTTGCACACGCGCGTAACGGCGGAAACGATCGCGGGCCGGCAGGCAGCGCCCCTTGGCAATCCCGATCCGCGCCCGTGGCTCGACGAGCTGGCGCAGAAGCATCAAGCAGCGGAGGCAGATGTGGCGCTGCTGGCGTCCTGGCTACGACGGCTCTGGCCGCTGACCCTCGCCTCTCGTGACACCGTCTTCTGTCACGGCGATGTGAACGCCGGCAATATTCTGGTAGACCGCGATACCCTGGCGTATCGGGCGCTCATCGATTGGGGAGGGAGCGGGTGGCATGATCCAGCCTGGGATTTTGCGCCAGTCACACTTGCGGCGGTACCTGGCATGCTGGAGGGATACCGCTCGCTGGCTGAGCTGCCCAATGATGCACAGGCAGAAGGTCGGATTCTTGCCTACCATCTCCAGCTAGCGCTGTGGGGATTATGCTTTCAGCCGCCTGAGCCGAGGTTGGCCAGTGAACGACTCGCTCGGCTGCGAGCTGGAGTCGCCGTGTTTGTCTCCCGCGTTCGCTGGATAGCCGATCTTTAAATCCACCTCCCGGAAGACAGGCAAGTTGATTCTTGATCAGCGGCACTCTCGGGAGTGCGTTTATACCACCACGAATGGTTTAGCATCAGTAAATTTTCATAGACTTCACCCACCGAGGTTCCTATAATAGGCGTCCCCCAAACTCGCGACACCACCTATCTGCATTATGGAGGTTTATTCATGCGGCGGTTCCTCCCACTCATAGCCTCAGCAGCGCTTGTAGCTGCCACAATAGCGCAACCAACATTCGCCAATGAACAGCACAGAATCAGCCACCACAGGCGAGCATTCATCGGCGTGACATGTCTAAGCTTCCCCGTGTCAACAACGCCAAGATCCAGGTCGTCAAAGGCAAAGAAGTCCTCGACGAAAAGGGTGATCGGAAATGTGCATTCCATGTGATGCTGACTCGCAACCCGGGCGAGCCGATCAAAGTCGCGCGCCAGGTCTCCTATGATCCACAGAACTGCTCGTGGGAAGTAGAATTCGGTGAAGTCGATCAGCTCGACGAGCACTCGGGCGGCGGCTCAACAACGACGCCAGCACAAAGCGAGGCCGTCCTGCCACCATCACGCCGCAAGGATCAGTCAGGGCCTGGTATCGCTGCTACAGGCATCGGTGGCTTCACCGCAGCCACACTCGATCCAGTGGGCGCCACGACGAACGAGACCAAGGCAATCGCGAGGTGGGACTATGATACGAACCAGTACAAGGTTACTGCTCTGAGCGGCGAGTGCCGGTACTGGTGGCTCACGGAGACGGGATGGTGGAAGCACAGCAGCGATTGTTCACAAAACTGGGGCTGGGGTGATTTCACCGTCACTTCCAACGCGACCTATAAAAACCAATGGTTCTGTGACGCCAATGCCATCACGAATGTGTATTATAGTGGTGTCACCTTTAAAGGAAATGCCGCCGGCGGCAAGCAAGGCTGGGTCAATGCCATGTGGGATGATGGCGATTGCGCATCCTTGCTCTGGCAAAACAGCTACTTACAGGAGGAGCAGCCAGCGACGCAGACCTGGTAGGGGCAAAGCTGCCCCTAGCGAAATAGATGCATGAGGATGATTCGATGCAACGAAAACTGATGTTTCTCGCCTATGCGCTTGCGACCGCATACGCACTGTGGCGAGCGATTCGCATAACATTTTTCCCGATCGCTATGAGCGCGACGCAGCCGGCGGCGGGAGGGTCAGAGATCATTCAGCCGGCCTTTGCTCCAGAGCGTATCCCGATTTTGATACTGGTCGTGCTGCTGTACGCGATTATGGGATACGCGCTTTATAGCAGAGCCATCACTATATTTCGCATCCTGGCAATTGTTCATATTGTTCTCTCGCTGCTCTCGCTGCCAAGCTACGGTCAGCTCTTCTTGCCCAGCTCGGTGCTTCTGCTCCTCGCAGTCCTGCTGTCGATCGGCGCTAATCAGACGCCAAAGGCTTCACCGCTCACACGATGAGCCAGTCGTAATACCAGGACAGCTCTGCACACAGTCATGCATACCCAACCAGCACGTTTCGAGCGCGGGTACTCCCCGCGCTTGTTTTTTGCCCAGCTCAGAGCGTTTGAATCAGCAGATCCTCACGCTCGATTTGTCCCCAAGACGGTGGATCAAAGATGCGTGGATCGTCCTCATAGGGATAGGTAAAGTACAGAAGACAATCTGACGCTTGCCGCGTGACCAAAAATCTGGACCCGTACGATTCCTCGTACGGGTCCAGTCCATCGTGAGCTACGCCATGGAGTCTACCGAGCAGCACCGTTCACAGCTGCGGGCTCGGCGCTTTCGCTGCGGAACTGGCTGCGATCGGCCGCCCAGCTCGTAATCTGGGACCACTCCTCCTGGATAATATCCGCCACCACCTTCGGAGCCAGCAGCTTGCGAAGATAGGCAATATCCGGCTGCGCAGGATGCACACAAACGATCGGGCTGATCGGCGACTGTAGCTCTTTGCCGCGCGCTACTTTGGTGCCGGCGCCAAGCGGAACTGCCACCTCCCAAAACTCAAAGGTACGCGCGGTACCTTTCTTCGCGGACGCCGCCTCACAGGCATCCAGCACCGCATTATGCTTGAGCAGAGCCGCGAGCAGGTCGTCGGTCGAGGTCGATTTGACGCTGACCGGCAGCGGCTCTTGATAACCGGCGGCCAGCAGATCAGGGTGCAGCACCTGGAAAGCCAGCACGCTGCGCCCATCTTTCGGCCAGTAGGCTTTGAGGCCGCTGTACGACACGTCGGTCTTCACGAGCGCGGGCATGGTCGTGAAAGGAATTCCCTGGATCAGGATAAAAAATGGTGTCGGCGTCGGGATAAGCCAGTGGGTCCGTGACTCACCATCCAGATGGCTCAGATCTCCACGCTCCCAGCCCGCCGCCTCGCACGCGGCATCGAGCTGCTCGTCAAGACCAACATCGACGAAGAAGCCCTTAAAGATTCTATCAGTTCCGAGCACTTCTTTTCCGCTCGACCAGCTGACCACTGGGCGCTTATCCGGCGTTTCTTTCGGCGTGATTCGTGGCATGTCACACACTTCCTTGCTTGAGGCAACAGGTCTGGGCCTGAGGTCTGGCTTGGTGATTCGACAAGCAGCCGGGTTGGGGATGGTTGCCGATCACCTGTACTATCCTCATGCCTCGACGCTGTTGTCCCTATTCCACTCGTTACTACATCCGTGATCATACCAGACCGATGTGTCAGAAATGGTCACAATGTGTCGGTAAACTGGAATCCTTTGTACCAATTTATAGCTTAAGCTGAGGTAGCCCATCGCGCTGACATTGCCGAGCTTGCGCCCTTTGACGAACTCAGAGGATTAACGGGGATCAGGTGGGAGCGGTGCAGGCGTTGAGAGGCGTCAAACACAACCTGCTCCGCTCATGCTGGCTACTCGTTCTGGCTTGCTACAGGCGCGGATCGACTGGTTCGCTTTCCAGCGCCAGGACGCCGAAGACGCACTCATGGACGCGGCGCAGCGGCTCCTTGCGCACGAAGCGCTCCAATGCCTCGATCCCGAGCGCGAACTCCCGCAACGCCAACGAACGTTTCGCGCCCAGGCCGCGTGATCGCAGCCGCTCCAGGTTGTCAGGCGCGGTGTACTCGGGGCCATAGATAATGCGCAGATATTCCCTGCCCCGGCATTTAACGGCGGGCTGGATCAGGCCGCGCTGCCCGTGGCTGATGAAATCAAGCGGCTTGACCACCATGCCCTCGCCGCCGCGTCCCGTCAGCGCCTCCCACCAGCCGATGCCCTCGTCCACGCTCGTCTGATCCGTCACATCGATCACCTTGCAGGATGTCGCCAGCAGCAGCTCTGGGTCGGCCTGACACAGGCGGGCCAGCATATCCATGTGCCAGCGATGATCTTTATCTGTATGGACCGTCGCCTCGGTGGCGAGAATGTGAAACGGCGCGAGCTTCAGATCGGTGAGCGACTCGACCGGCCAGCAGTAGCGACGGTACGCTTCCGTGTAGCGCGCCACCATGTCGGCTCGCTGCCCGAAGCGTGTCAGCAGCCCGTCGATGGCGACGCCGCGCACCTGGGTCTGTTCCAGCGCCGCAACCGTCACGCCCAGCGCGGCACGCGCTGCCGCACCAACGGCCGCATACTGCCGCCGCAGCAGCTCTTGCGCCTTGGCCGACCACGGCATCAGCTCGGCGTCGAGGCAGATCCAGTCAGTCTTCAGCTCAGACCACAGATCGCTGGCGTCAAGCGCGGCTCGCACGCGGGCGAGAAACGCCGCTTCCAGCGCCGCATCGTCGAAGAAGCGCCGTCCGGTACGCGTATAGCAGATGCCAATGCCCTCGCCGACGACCCCGAAGCGGCGCAGGGCGACATCCTCATCACGGCACACGATCACCACTGCCCGCGAGCCCATGTGCTTTTCTTCGATCACCACCTTGGGCACACCAGCCTGGCGGTAGTACGCGAAGGCTTCAGCAGGATGCTCCAGCAAATCCGGGATCGCCGTCGTCTCCGATGGCGACATCGTGGGCGGCAGGTAGATCAGCCACTTAGGATTGGCGGCAAACCGGCTCATGATCTCAAACGCGGCGATCGCGTTCTCCTCGCGGATGGTGATCGTGCGGTGCAGCCGCGTGCTGATCTGGCGCTTGCCTACGACATCGTCCACGTCCAGCACATCGTCGTGCTGCTGCTGCGCCGACAAAGCCGGCGCGTGCTGCTCGGGCTCAAGAAAAGGTCGTACCGGCTGCGCATAGGTGTGCAGCGCCGCCACCGAGACCAGCTCATCTTCAGGATAGCGCAGCGCCGTCAGCCTTCCGCCGAATACACAGCCGGTATCGACGTTGATCGTCCGGTTGAGCCACTCCGGCTCGGGAA
Organism: Herpetosiphonaceae bacterium; assembly: GCA_036402055.1. Taxonomy (GTDB): domain Bacteria; phylum Chloroflexota; class Chloroflexia; order Chloroflexales; family Kallotenuaceae; genus LB3-1. The sequence continues at coordinate 79 of DASWTQ010000059.1, read as the reverse complement.
CCGGCGTGTGCCCATAGACCACCTTCGCCGCGCCGCGATACTCGGCTGCCCAGTTGTAGCGGATCGGCAGACCGAACTC
>DASWTQ010000058.1:0-4027 GCA_036402055.1 Herpetosiphonaceae bacterium | reverse complement strand
GAGCGTATCGCCTTTATGCTGGATGACACAGCGGCGCGTCTGGTAATCACCAACACATCCTACGTCGACCGCCTGTGCCAGCTTGACGAGCAGCAACCGCGCCCGGTGCTGGCGATCGAGCAGCTGCCGCTGGACAATCAGCCGGCGCACAACCCGGTCACACCCACGACCAGCGCCGATCTGGCCTACGCGATCTACACCTCCGGCACGACCGGACAGCCGAAGGCCGTGCTGATCAGGCACGGGAACGTTGCCAGCTTCCATAGCGGCCTGGCCACGCGCTACTTCGGCGACGATCGCGGGCCGCGACAGGCCGTGTTGTTCCTGGCGAACTACGTGTTTGACTTCTCGATCGAACAGATGGCGCTCTCGATCCTGAGCGGCCATACGCTGATCGTACCGCCCACGCTGCCGATCTTCGACGACGAATTCTACGAGTACCTGAATCGGCACCGGCTGACGTATATCAGCGGTACGCCGACGTATGTACAGCAGTTCGATCTATCACGGCTTCCGCACTTGCAGCTGGTACTGGTGGCCGGAGAAGCCTTCCAACCACATCATTTCGACAAGATCCGGCGCGAGTATGCCGGGCTGCTCCTCAACGCCTACGGCACGACCGAAACCAGCGTGTACAACACCGTGCGCCGCTTCGAGCCCGACGAGGCGTACCGCAATGCGCTCGGCGCGCCGCTGCCCAACACCCGGCTGTATGTGCTGGGGAGCGACTTGCAGCTGTTGCCGACCGGCGCAGTGGGCGAGCTGTTCATCGCGGGCGAGTGTGTGGGCGCCGGGTATCTCAACCGCCCGGAGCTGACCCACGAGCGCTTCATCGCGAATCCATTCCAGACCGAGGACGAACGGCGCGCGGGACAGTACGCGGCGATGTACAAGACCGGCGATGTCGTCCGGCGACGTGTGGATGGCGAGATCGAATTCCTGGGCCGCAACGATACCCAGGTAAAGATCAATGGTCTGCGCGTCGAGCTAGGCGAGGTCGAGGCGGCGATCGCCGCGTATCCTGGTGTGCGCCAGTGCGCTGTCGTTCCTCAGGACGACACGCGCTTGCCCGGCAGTAAGCGCCTGGTCGGCTACTACGTCGCGGATGATGCGGCGACCGTCGACGAGGATCAGATCGTCGCGTTTCTGCGCGCGCAACTGATACCGGCGATAGTACCGGCCATGCTGGTACGGGTCGACGGGTCGCTGCCGATGACGATTAACGGCAAGCTCGACACCGAAGCCCTGCCGATCGTCGATTTCTCTGCCGAGCGATCGGGGTATGTGGCGCCGCGCAGCCGTCTGGAGTCGCGACTCTGCCAGATCTGGAGCAGGCTGTTGCCCGGCGGCGCGATCGGTGTGGAGGACGACTTCTTCCGCGCGGGCGGCGACAGCATCACCGCCTTGCAGCTGGTCAGCGAAATGCAGCGCGAGTTGAAGCAGAAGGTAAGCGTGAAGTCTATCTTCGACTACCCGACGGTGCGCAGCTTCGTCGAGAACGCGCTCGGCGCCGCACCAGAGGCGCGCAGTGAAGGAGAGCAAGGCCCGCTGACGGGGAGCTGCCCGCTGCTGCCGATCCAGGAGTGGTTTTTCGCCAAGCCGCTGGTCGCGCCCAATCACTGGAACCAGTATTTTGCTATCCGCACGCCAGCCCTGGATCACGATCGGCTACGCGAGGCGCTCGATCGACTCTTCGATCACCACGACGCGTTCCGCCTGCGGTTCCGCCCATCAGACAACGCGGGAAAAACCGTCGAGCAGTTCTACAGCGACGATCGTTCGCAGGTCACGCTGCATACGCTCGATGTACAGGGCCTTTCGAGCACGGAGATCGAGCGGCAGCTGGACGCCTGGCAGAGCGGGTTCGATCTGGAGCGCGGGCCACTCCACGGCGTGGCCTATCTCCACGGGTTCGCCGACGGCAGCGCGCGGGTGTGGATCGCCATGCATCACCTGATCGTCGACACCGTCAGCTGGCGCATCCTGGCCCAGGACCTGGAGATTCTCTATAACGGCGGCGATCTTGGCCCGCGCAGCAGCAGCTACCGACAGTGGACGCAGGCGCTGCGGAGCTACACGCCGGCCCCAGGCGAAACGAAGCTTTGGGCCGAGGTCGCGCAAGACGTCGCAGCGGAGCGGGAGCGCATGCGTGCGACGACGGCCAGCAGCACGGAGTCGTATCGCGCGCGCTTCGCCTTAGGCCAGCAGGAGACACAAACGCTGTTCGTCGGCAGCAACCGGGCCTACGACACGCAGATCAACGATCTGCTTCTGACGGCGGTCGGGTTTGCGCTGCGAGCCGTCACCCGGCAGACGACCAACTATGTCATGGTAGAGGGCCATGGCCGGGAGGAGTTCGCCGGCGCGCCGGACGTGCGCGATACCGTGGGCTGGTTCACAACCATGCATCCCGTTCCGATCGAAGTGGGCGAGGATCTTGGGCGCAGCATCGAGGCGACCAAGGCCAGCCGCAGACGCGTGCCGCACAACGGCATCGGCTACGGCGCGCTCCGCGGCGTCTACGGCAGCGCCGAGGCGCCGATTCCGGCCACCAGCTTCAACTACCTGGGCCGCTTCGACGCGGGGAGCGCTGCTGAGCAACCGCTCGCGCCGCATGAGGTGGCGCGCTGGAGCCTGGACATGACGCTGTCTGGCGTGAGCCGAGCGCCAGACGACCAGCACACCAGCGACTGCGCGATCGACGTGACCATGAGCGCCGTCGGCGGGCAGCTAGTCGTCGAGATCGACAGTCGCTTGGCGGAGGCCGACACGGAGCGGTTCAGCGCCGAGCTGAAATCGCGCCTGGAAGCTATCATCGCCCACACAGCGACCGTCGCGGCCGAGATCAACGCCCGAACGCAACGCTTCACCACGGGTGTAGCACCCCGCGCCGACGAGTTCGATCCCTACATTCTGGTCAACGAGCACGCGGCCGGACCGGTGCTCTTCGTGCTGCCGCCGGGCGAGGGTGGTGCGGAAAGCTACCTCAACAATCTCGCCAAGCAGCTGCCGGGCATCCGGCTGGTCTTGTTCAATAATGTGCATCTGCACCGGCCCATGCATTCATTTGAGGACATCGCCCAGTATTACCTCACCTATGTACGCCAGATCCAGCCAGCCGGACCATACAACTTCCTGGGCTGGAGCTTCGGTGGTGTGCTTTCGCTGGAGATGGCCGTGCAGCTGACACGCGCAGGAGAACACATCGAGAATCTGATCCTGATCGATTCGCTCTTCAATGTGAAGCAGGCCGCAGCCGCGATCGGGCTGCGGGAGCTTGAGGCCGTGATCGACCCGATCAACGAGCGCTACACGCCGACTGCGGCCGATCTGGAGCGATTGCGCACGCATACCGGCACCATCCTGCTGTTCAAGGCGACCCAGCTGGATGCGACCTTCAAGGGCGAGAACCAGCGCGAATTCTTCGAGTACTACGCGCAATCGCCGTACAACAACCTGGACACCTTGCTTCCGGCTGAGTCGCTCTCAGTCGAATCGCTCGGGGAAGACACCCATTTTTCGTGGGTCTACAACACGTCCCTGGTCGCCTCCATCAGCTCACGCATTCGCGCGCTGGTGCTGGGATCGCGCTAGGGAACAGATCTGACCGGCCTTCCGCAGGGCCATGCGGGTTTCGCATCGTCCTGCGGAAGACGTATCATTCGCCAGCCATTCACCAACGCGAGTGGATTAACGTTCCGCCAGTTAGCTTATAAACCTGGAGGAGATGCACATGACTCGACTAGCCGATGTCCCATTTATCGATGTGTCGCCGCTGTTCGGCGACGACCAGGCCGCCAAGCTGCGCGTCGCGCAGGAGATCGACGCTGCCTGCCGTGGCTCCGGCTTTTTCTACGCCGCCAATCACGGCATCGACCTGCGCGCCTTGCAGGACTTCACCGATGAGTTTCATCGCACGATGACCCCCGAGGAGAAGTGGGATCTCGCCATTCACGCCTACAATCCCGCCAATCCGCACTCCCGCAACGGCTACTACATGGCCATCCCCGGCAAGAAGGCGCCCGAG
>DASWTQ010000057.1:0-17793 GCA_036402055.1 Herpetosiphonaceae bacterium | reverse complement strand
GTTGGCCAGCGCTGCCTGCGTGGCGGAATCGGCCGGCGACTCGAAGCGATAGCCGGTGCCGCGAACGGTACGAATATAGATCGGCTGCGAAGGATCGGGCTCGACTTTTTCGCGCAGCCAGCGAATATGCACGTCGACTGTGCGCGAGTCGCCCAGGAAATCGTAGCCCCAGACGCGCTCCAGCAGCAGATCGCGCGACAGTGCCAGACCACGGTTGCGCATCAAACAAACCAGCAGATCGAACTCTTTGGCCGAGAGCATAGTCTCGTGCGCTCCGCTCCACACGCGCCGCGAGCCGGTATCGACCTTGAGATCGCCCGCCTGAAGCACTTCGCGCTGCATACTCTCGGCGTCGCGCCGGCCGCGCCGCAGGATCGCCCGCACCCGCGCCAGCAGTTCGCCCAGGCTAAACGGCTTGACGACATAATCGTCAGCGCCCAGCTCCAGCCCGGCAATCCGATCGATCTCGTCCTGGCGCGCGGTCAGCATAATGATCGGTACATCGGACTCGCCGCGCAGGATTCGGCAGACGGAAAATCCGTCAAGACGCGGCAGCATCACGTCGAGCACCAGCAGATCCGGCTGTTTTTGACGCACCAGCTCTAGCGCCTGCACGCCGTCACTGGCGATCAGGACGCTGTATCCTTCGCGCTCAAGATTATAGCGCAGCGTATCCGCCAGGATCGCCTCGTCTTCTACAAGCAAAATCGTCGCCATAGCGCACATTGTAGCACGCTCCAACCGCCGAGAGTGTTAAACTTGCTTTAACGTTTAGCATAATCTTAATGGCGGCTTAAGGTTGGGATGTGGGAAAGCTGGCCCTCATCCCGGGGGAACAAGGGAACAAATGAACAAGCGAACAAAAAGAATCTTGTTCGTTTGTTTTTGAGCAGGCCCTCACCCCCGGCTCGTTTCACTCGCTGCCCCCTCTCCCGTCGCCTTCGGCACAGGCGGGGGAATCGGCGGTACTTGCTTCTTTTGTTCTCTGCTCTTTGTTCTTCCCTTTGGTTCTAGGTTCTTCCCTTTGTTCCTTTGTTTGCTTGTTCCTTTGTTCTTTGATTTGACGTTCATGCTACACTCGCGACGTTGATCCCTCGCTGACAGGTGCCGTGTTATGACGGATGATCTCGATCTATCGGTGTTGCTCGAAGAGCGTATCAGTGTCCCGCGTCCCGCCGCGTGTGAGCTGCCCGTACTCCCGCTCGTCAATACGGTGATTTTTCCCCAGGTGGTCGCGCCGCTGTTCGTCAGCCGCCAGCAGGCGCAGGTCGCGCTGGAGGCGGCGCTGGCAGCCGATCGCATGGTGGTGACGGTGGCGCAGCGCAACGAAGATGCCGAGGTTGTGGGCGCGTCCGATCTCTACGCCGTGGGCGTTCAAGCGCGCATCAGCCGGGTGGTGCGCCTGCCCGACGGCACGATCAATATCTTGCTCCAGGGATTGTGGCGCGTGTCGATCAACGACATCCTTCAGGAGCAGCCCATGCTGCGGGCTAAAGTCACGCCGCTGGTGGACGACTCCGACGGCTCGTTGACGCTGGAGGCCTCGGAGCGTGCGGTGCTGGCGCTTTTTGAGAAGGTGGCGAGTCTCAGCCGTACGCTGCCCGAGAACGCCTACGTCGCGGCGATGAATGTTGAGGCTCCGGGCGTGCTGGCCGATCTGATCGCGTCACATCTGCCGCTGGATGTGCCGCAGCGCCAGGAGGTGCTGGAAGCGCTGGTTGTAGAGCAGCGTCTGCACATCATCTCGGCCATGCTGATGCATGAGCTGGATGTGCTTGAGCTTGAGCACCAGCTGCGCCAGGAGGTCGAGCAGGAGGTCGATCGCGCCCAGCGTGAGATCTTCCTGCGCGAGCAGCTCAAAGCGATTCAGCGGCAGCTCGGCCAGTCCGATCCGATCATGCACGACCTTAGCCGCCTGACCGAGCGCATCGAGGCGGCGGGAATGCCCGAGCCGATCAAGGAGCGCGCCCTCGAAGAGCTGACGCGGCTGGAGTCGATGGCGCCGGCCACGCCCGACTACACGCTGGTGCGGACCTACCTGGACTGGCTGATCGCGCTGCCGTGGCAAACAACCTCGACCGACAACGGCGATCTGCGGGCGGCGGCGCGGATTCTTGACTGCAATCACTACGGCCTGAGCAAAATCAAGGACCGGATTCTGGAGCATCTGGCCGTGCGCAAGCTGGCCGGAGCGCGTGGCCGCTCGCCGATCCTGTGCTTCGTGGGACCGCCGGGCGTGGGCAAAACCAGCCTGGGCAAGTCGATCGCGGAGGCGCTGGGCCGGCGCTTTGTGCGCATCTCGCTGGGCGGCGTGCACGACGAGGCCGAGATTCGCGGCCATCGGCGCACCTACATCGGCGCGATGCCCGGCCGTGTGCTCAAGGTCATGAAGGACGCCGGAACCGTTAATCCGGTCTTGATGCTGGACGAGATCGATAAGCTGGGCCGCGACTTTCGGGGCGATCCGGCCTCGGCGCTGCTGGAAGTGCTCGATCCCGAGCAGAATCATGCCTTCCTGGATCACTACCTGGACGTGCCCTACGATCTGTCGCGGGTCATGTTCATCACCACGGCCAACATCCTCGATCCCGTTCCCGACGCGCTGGTCGATCGGCTGGAGGTGATCGAGCTGGCGGGCTACACCGAAGAGGAGAAGGTCGAGATCGCGCGCCAGTTTTTGATCCCGCAGCTGCTGGAGACCAACGGCCTGAGCGGCGTTTCGGTGCGCTTCACCGAGGAGACGCTGCGCAATCTGATCCGGCTTTACACCTACGAGGCTGGCGTGCGCGAGCTAGAGCGCCAGATCGGCGCGGTTTATCGCAAGGTGGCGCGGCGCGTAGCCGAGGAGCGCTCGTATCCACGCCGGATCGTGCCCAGGATGCTGCCGGCGCTGCTCGGCCCGGATCGCTACGATTACGGCCTGGCCGAGGAGCACGACGAGGTTGGCGTCGCGACGGGCATGGTCTGGACCGAGAACGGCGGCGATGTGATGCCGGTTGAGATCAGCGTGGTCGAGGGCAAGGGCAATCTTACGCTGACTGGTCAGCTCGGCGACGTGATGCAGGAGTCGGCGCAGGCGGCGCTGAGCTACACGCGCGCGAACGCCAAGCGGCTGGGCATCGATCCCCGGCGCTTCGATAAAGTCGATATTCATGTCCACGTGCCGGAGGGCGCGGTGCCCAAGGACGGCCCGTCGGCGGGCGTGACGATCGCGTGTGCGCTGATCTCGGCGCTGGCGAACCGGGCGCTGCACCGCGCGGTCGCTATGACCGGCGAGATCACGCTGCGGGGCCGCGTCTTGCCGGTGGGCGGCGTGAAAGAAAAGGTGCTGGGCGCGTATCGAGCCGGGATCACGCAGGTGATCTTGCCCAAGAAGAACGAGCGCGACCTCACCGACGTGCCGCGCCATGTACGGCGCAAGCTGCGCTTTGATTTCGTCGAGCGCATGGATCAGGTGCTGCCGCTGGCCTTTGTCCAGAATCCGCTCGATTTTCCCCACCAGATTCGCCGCCGCAAAAAGAAAGCGCCGCCCTCAGCCGAGAGCGGCGCCGACTTCCCGAACGGCGCGCAGATACCCGCCGCAGACTAGTGATCTCCAGCGCTACTGCGCGGGCGTAAGGAATTGCTGCGCTACCCAACCCTCGCCAAGCGGTGTGTTCACCTTGAGCCAATCGCGCGTGCCGTCGTTGAAGGTCTCACCCAGCGAATCGATCCGTGTGCCTTCGGGCAGCGTGCCGATGATATTCGCGCCGGTGTTATGATCCTGACGCAGGAACAAGCCCTCGGTGCCGGTGCCGCTGACCGTAAACGCCCCGCCGCTGGGCGCTACCGGCTGCTGTCCCGGATCGGTTCCGGGAATATTGGTCGCCGGCTGCGGCACGCCGCCGGTATCTGGGCTGGCGGCAGGGCCTATCTCGATGCCGCCGATCTCAGCGGAGGCCGAGGGCGAGGCATCGGTTGCTGTGTCGTCGGCGGGATCGCCCGTGTTGTAGAAGCGGCTGGCGAAGCTAATGATCGCGATCAGGAGCAGAAAGGCTATCACCGCCCCGCCGATCATCAGCAGCTTCTGCGAGTTTTCGGGGTCGGCAGCCCACGATCCCAGGCGCTGAGTGCTGAACGGCGAGCTAAGCTGGCGCTCACGGCGGGCGCGCTGGCGGCTTGAAAAGTTTCCACTATCGACGACTGTATTCTGGTCGTGGATCGATCCGATGGGATCTGAGCCTATGGGCTGCGTAGCGCCCGGTGAGCGGCGGGGCCGTAAACGCATGTTATCAGCGAGCGGATCATTTGCGTCGCCTGCATCGGGATCGTTGGGTGAGGGATTTTGTCTGCGCGACCATCCCATGAGGGCGCTCCTTTCGCGGTGATCTATCGATAGGACACGGTGGATAAGTTGGAAAACGAGCTACGCTAGCGCGATCATACCATGTGTGGCGGATGCAGCACAAGTGCGGCGCTGCGGGATGGTTTTAGCGCTTTGTTAACCTCGAATCGAATCGCCGTCGCTGCAACATCCGACCAGCACTCGACGTCGTATGCCTCACAGAGCAAGAAGGAGCATAGATCTATGCAATCACGACTCACTCGTTCGCGTACCGACCGCGTGATCGGTGGTGTGTGCAGCGGGTTGGGCTATTATTTCGGCATCGATCCGGTCATTGTTCGGCTGATCTTTGTTGTGTTAGCATTTACCACGTTTGTCACACCGATCATCTATCCTATCCTGTGGCTGATCACGCCTGAGGGCGGCAGCCCATCGGCACTCCCGCCGGATGCGCGCTACGATCCGCAGACGGGCCAGCCGCTGCCGCCGCGCCCGACGCCGGTTCAGGCGGTGAGCGACGACCGCGTTTATGACCAGAGCGGCACCGCTGCGCCCCAGAGCACCACGCCGCCCAGCGGCCGCAATCGGATGCTGGGTTTCCTCCTGCTTGGCATCGGTTCGATCGCGCTGTTGAGCAACGTCGGCGACGCTTTTTACCGGGTTTTCGGCGTCGATCTTTTTGGGGTGATGGTGCCGCTGCTGCTGGTTGGGCTGGGCATGTATTTGCTGCGTAGAAAGACGGTATGAGGTTGCGTATGTCGGAACGGATGCACACAACACTGTTACGCTCGAAGCCATCGAATCGCACGATCGCATATGTGCTGATCGGCGTAGGCGTGATGATCTTTATCGGCACCAGCGGCATTTTCGATGGCGGCGTGTGGGATGTGCTGTGGCCGCTGGCGATGATCGGCGTGGGCCTGGACCTGGTGACGGAAGGTCGCCATCGACGGCGCGTGATCGCAGGAACGCTGATTGCGGCGGTGGCCTTTGTGCCGGTCGTCGGCATGGCCGGTCTCTTCGGTAGTGATAGCCCAGAGGCGGAGCGCGCTCAAGATCTCCGCGTGGTGCCGCTGGTGGAAGGCATGGAGCGCTTGCAGGTCAATGTGTCGGGCGTGGATGGCCAGCTCTCGATTCGTGATAAGAGCGGCGACCGCGACGAAGCCGTCGATCTCGGCCGCGATAACGTAAGCAGGACGTTTGATCTGCGCGGCGATACCGGCGTGCTGAATATTGTCGGGAGCAGCAATAGCGACGAGAATCTTGAGCTGCGCTTTCGACGTGACCTGCCGCTCGATCTCACGATCGACAGTGGTATCGCCGAGGCGGCCTCGCTGGATTTCGAGGATCTGCGGCTTGAGCGGCTGAACCTGAACGTCGGCAACGGCGATGCGCGGCTCAAGCTGCCCGAAGAAGGTGTGATCGATGCGACGATCTCCAGCCAGCTGGGCGGCAGCATCGATCTTGAAATTCCTGACGATCTTCCGGCGCGCATCGAGGTGAATGCCAGCGCCAGCAATCTTGACATCGACGAGGATCGCTTCCGCAAAGACGGCAACGCGTACGTCAGCGAGGACTACAACGCCGAGGAAGGGAACCGCGCGCTGATCCTGATCAACGCGACGGTCGGCAATGTCACGGTGCGCTAATTCCGCAGACGGAAAACTGATCGGGCTGAGCTTGGGGATCTGCCGGTGATTTGTCGCCGGGCTGCTCTCCAGGCTCTTTTCTTTGGCCGACCTATTCTCGCTCCAGCCGCACAATGCTTTCGACATGATGTGTGTGCGGAAACATGTCGATGACCTCGGCGCTGGTGATGCGGTAGCCAGCCGCCGCAAGCTGTTTGCAATCGCGCGCCAGCGTTCCCGGATGGCACGACACATACACGATGCGCTCCGGCTGAAGCCGCGTCAGCGCCGCCAGCACCTCGGGCGCGCAGCCTCGACGCGGCGGATCGAGCACAACCCGATCGAAGCTGCTGCTCAGATTATCGATCACCTGCTCAGCCGCGCCGACCTCGAAGCTCAGATTCGTCAGCCGGTTCTGCTGAGCGCTGTGCCGGGCATCGTCGATCGCAGGCTGCCACTCTTCCACGCCGACAACTTCGGCAACTTCGCCGGCAAGTGACAGGGCGAACAGTCCGACGCCGCAGTAGAGATCGAGCAGCCGTGTGCCGGGCTGTGCCGCCAGCAGCGCACGAACGCGCTCGACCAGTCGCTCGGTCTGGTAGGCGTTGACCTGAAAGAACGCGCTGGCCGACAGCCGGAAGCGCACGCCGCCCACCGTGCGCTCGATCCAGTCGCGTCCATCCAGTGTGCGGCGCTGCTGCGCGTGGACCACGCCCACCAGCGGCTTGTGCGCCGAACGCCAGCGCCGCGCCAGCTCACGCAGCGGCCCGCGCCCGTCGAGCAGCGCGATCACCTCGCCGCTGCCGGGACTACAGCGCAGCGTCACGCCGCGCAGCTCAATCTCGCGGCTCAGCAGCGGGCGCAGCGCAGCCAGGGCCTCGTTGATCAGCGGATGGTGCAGACAGCAGGCCGGAATGTCGGCCACGCGGCGGCTGCCCGGCAAAAAGTAGCCGATGCGATCCTGTGACACATGCAGCTCGGCGGTGGTGCGATAGCCCCAGGTCTCGTGCTCGTCGATCTCGGGCGATGGCAGCACCTCCACGTCCAGCCCGCCGATATGCCGCAGCTGCTCCTGTAAGATCGCGCTCTTGAACTCGCGCTGGGCTTGCGGATCGATCCAGCGCCAGTCGGCCGCGCCGCAGATGCTTTCCAGCGGGCAGGGCGACCCGATCCGCGAGGGAGCCGCGCGCAGCACCTCCACGACACGGCCGCGCGCAAAGGCTTTCTGGCGATCGTGGAGCAGGACGCGCACCAGCTCGGTGGGCAGGCCACCGCTGGCGAATACGGCGCGGCCCTCGTAGCGTCCCACGGCATCGCCGCCCTGCGCCATCGCGGTCAGCTCAAGCTCAAGCTCATTCGGCCAGTCCATTGGTTGAGATTGCCTTTCGTCTTGTCCTGTTTATCATGATAGCCGATCTTGAAACGTGCGTCGCGATGCGCGATTGGCATATTTCGTGCTATCTTGTTTTAGGGCTCTACAAGGCCACAGAAGGAAGCGAATCCTGTTTGCTTCCAGAATAAAAATCCTCATCTGCGACTGGCGCGGAGCCAGACGAGGCAATCAGAATAAAGGAGATCTGCCGTGTCTCGATTCGATCTTGCGCAGCTATGGAACACCATCGCCAGCAACGCCGCCGAGGATCGCAGTTATCTCAACGATCTTGACGACATCGGCAACGGCAACGCCGGCGATAACTACCAGTCCAATATGCAGCTGGTCGCCAGCACGTTGGAGCACGAGCTTCAGGGCGGCCAGGGCGATGTCGGGCGGGCGCTGCTGACGGCGGCCGAACGATTGCGCACCGATGGTCGTGGCGCGACGGCTCCGGTGTACGCCTCGGGCCTTGCCGACGCCGGCCAGCGCCTGCTGGGACGCAGCGGCCTGAGCGCTGCGGATCTGCTGCCGCTGCTGGAAGGTCTGCTCAGCGGCGCCCAGGGCAGCAGCGCGATCCCGCAGGGCGGCGGCGGTCTGCTCGACGCGCTGGTGCCGGGCGTGCTCGGCTATCTTGGCGCCAAGCAGCGCGGCGCTTCCGACATGGAGGCGCTGATGGATGCGTTGACAAACGCCCGACGCGGCACGTATAGTACCCGCCGCGAGTCGCCGCAGGTCCCGTCGTTTGGGCAGCGCGATACAACCGGGCAGATCGATCCCGGCGCGGCTGGTATCGGCTCGCTGTTCGAGGGCTTGCTGCGCGGCTTTTTGCAGCAGCAGGCTCAGCCACAGCCGACTCAACCGCTGCAGCAATTTCCGCCACAGCCTGAGCTGCCGGAAACGCCGGCACGGCCACGGCAACCCGGTGGATTCGGCGGCACCGATGTTTAAGATTCGTCTCATCCAGCCACTGCTGGTGAGAGCGACATAAGATAAGGAGTATGCCGTGCCAAGCTTTGGCGGTATGAGCAATGTCTGGAACACGATCAAGGAAATCAACGTCGGCGATATTCGGGAAAACGCCGAGCAGCCTGTGCATATCGCGATCATCGGTACGCCCGAAGACCGCAGCGCGGCGATCCGTGCGCTCTACTCCGGCCCCAGCCGCTACGGTCCCGCCGAGCGAGCGCTGGTGCGCGAGTACGATGTGCCGCTGCCGCGTGATCGTCAAAGCGAGGTTGGGCGCAGCGATCTGGCGCTGCTGATTGTCGACGCTCGCGCCGATGTGAGTGTGGACGCCGAGGCCGTCGCCGATAAGCTGGCGATCCTGTCGATCCCGCGCGTGGTGCTGCTGATCGGCGGGGATCAAATGCCGCGTGTCGACGGCGGCAACATGTGGTATCTGCCCGGCGCCGTCACAGTTTTTGCGCCCGACTCCCAGCCCGCAACGCTCATCAAGCAGCTCGCTCCGGCGATCGTCGAGCAGCTCCCCGACGATCTGCGCGTTGCTGCGGCGCGTCAGCTGCCGGGCCTGCGCGATGCCGTGTCGCGCGTTTTGATCGGCGAGTCGTCGTTCTCCAACGCCAGCTACGCCTTCACCTCGGGCCTGTCGGAGCTGGTGCCGGTGCTGAATATTCCGCTCAACGCGGCGGATATGCTGGTGCTGACCAAGAACCAGGCGCTGCTGGTGTATAAGCTGGCGCTGGCCTTTGGCGCGCCGTCGGACTTCCAGTCGCAGATGCGCGAGATCATGCCGGTGATCGGCAGCGGCTTCTTGTGGCGGCAGGTTGCCCGCCAGCTCGTCGGGCTGATCCCCGGCTTTGGCATTCTGCCCAAGGTCGCGGTCGCTTACGCCGGAACCTACGCCACCGGCCAGACCGCGACAGTCTGGTATCGCAGCGGCGAGAAGCTCTCGGGTGACGCCTTGCGCCAGCTCTACAGCCAGGCGATGCAGGTTGGACGGCAGCGCGCGCGGGAATTGATCAATCGCCGCAAGCAAGAAAAAGGGAATCCGGCTGCTCAGACCGGCCAGACCAAACCCCTGGCCAGGCAGCCGTTCTGGCGCAGGTTCTGGCCCTTCCGCCGCAAATAATCGCCGATCGTCTATAATGCCCTCTGGCAAATTTCGGGTAATCACAGCCGATCGATGGAGCAGCCCACGCGCCGAGCCGGTGCTCGCAGCCTGCGGGCTGGCTTGCCGGCAAGATCCATCGATCGCACGGAGGGCTTGAGCATGGATTATTTCGTGATCGAAGGGGGCCACCGCCTTAGCGGAACGATCACGCCTGTAGGAAATAAAAACGCGGCGCTGCCGCTGCTGGCGGTTGCGCTGCTGACGGACGAGCCGCTGGTGCTGCATAACGTGCCTAACATCGGCGATGTGCGCACCAAGCGTGAGCTGATCCAGCAGCTGGGCGTCGAGTGCACCGACCTGGGCGGCGGCAGCTGGCGCTTGCAAACCCGCGATGTCGGCGATCGCCAGCCCGACATGGAGCTGGGTCGCCGCATTCGCACCGCGCCGCTGCTGGCCGGGCCGCTGCTGGCTCGGCGCGGCTTCGTGACGATTCCGCGTCCCGGCGGCGATCGCATCGGGCGGCGGCGGCTGGATACGCATTTTCAGGCGCTTCAGGCGCTAGGCGCGGAGATCGAAGTTACCAACGAGTGCTATATCCTCAGCGCGGGTGAGCTGGTCGGCGCGGAGATCTTCCTTGACGAGATGAGCGTCACCGGCACCGAGCAGGCCGTGATGGCGGCAGCGCTGGCTACGGGCACCACCGTGATCCAGAACGCCGCGTCGGAGCCGCATGTGCAAGACGTGTGTCGCTGTCTCAACGCGATGGGCGCGCGCATTGAGGGCGTCGGCACCGACACGCTGATGATCGAGGGCGTGAGCAGCCTGCACGGCGCGGAGTACACGATCGGCCCTGATTTCATGGAAGTCGGTTCGCTGATCGGGCTGGCGGCGGCGACTGGCAGCGAGATTCGCATCCAGAACGCGCGGCCGCTTGAGCATCGCATTACGCGGATCACCTTCAACAAGCTCGGCGTCGACTGGCGCGTCGAGGGCGAAGACATCGTAGTTCCAGCCGAGCAGGAGCTGGTGATTCGGGCCGATCTTCACGGCGCGATTCCCAAGATCGACGATCGTCCGTGGCCGGGCTTCCCCACCGATCTGATGAGCATCGCGCTGGTCGTGGCGACACAGGCGCGCGGCACGGTGCTGATCCACGAGTGGATGTTCGAGAACCGGCTGTTTTTTGTCGATCGTCTGATCAGTATGGGCGCGGGCATTGTGCTCTGCGATCCGCATCGCGCGGTGGTCGTCGGGCCGGCCAAGCTCCACGGCGACACGCTGACCAGCCCGGATATTCGCGCGGGCATGGCGCTGCTGATCGCGGCGCTGGCGGCGGAAGGCTCCAGCACGATCCAGAATATCAGCCAGATCGATCGCGGCTACGAGCGCATCGAAGAGCGGCTACGAGCGCTGGGCGCACACATCGAGCGGCGACAATAAAAACCGGCGATCAGCCCCGAGCCAGCATTTCATTCAACCCAGGCTAGCATCGCACCAGGCTGGCTGAATCAGCTTGTCTTGAACTTTGGTTGCACCACATGTAGCCGTAAGCTATAATTTAACACGTGGAAATCTACACCTGCTAACCACGTACCAAAGACGCATCGAGGCGCGCTTGGCTATCGCTTGTTCGAGCTAAGCTAACGCTGTTCGATTGGCGCGTCGTGAAGAAGGAGCACATGTGGCACAAGAGCAGATTGAACAACGCCATATTCTAGTCGCAGATGATGATGACGGCGTGCGAACCATGCTCCATGATCTGCTCGCCGGGGAAGGATATAAAGTTACCGAAGCCCGAAGCGGTACTGAAGTCCTGACGCAGATAGCGAGCGGGAATGGTTATAACCTATTGTTGATGGATGTGCGCATGCCCGGCATCGACGGCCTGGAAGTTCTGGAGCGCCTCCACAAAAATAGCAGCGATATTGGCGTGATCATGATCACGGCCCACGCGACTTCCTCGGTAGCGATCCGCGCGATGCAGATGGGCGCGTTCGACTATCTGCTCAAGCCCTTCTCCGTGGACGAGGTGCTGCTGCTCATCGACCGCTACTTCGAGCATCAAGAGCTGTCGTCGAAGGTCAAAACCCTGGAAGGCCAGACCTCCGACCCGCGCGACCGGATCATCGGCGCCGGCCCTGCCATGCAGCGCATCTACAAGATGGTCGGGCGCATCGCCGCCAGCGAGGCTACGGTGCTCGTGACCGGCGAGACCGGCACCGGCAAAGAGCTGGTGGCCAATGTGATTCATGCCAATTCGAATCGGCGCACAGGCCCGATGATCAAAGTCAACTGTGCCGCGCTGCCCGACACGCTGCTGGAAAGCGAGCTGTTCGGCCATGAGAAAGGCGCCTTTACCAGCGCGGTCTCACAGCGCAAAGGTCGCTTCGAGCTGGCTAACAAAGGCACGATCTTTCTCGACGAGGTCGGCGAGCTGTCGCTGACGGCACAGCGCAAGCTGCTGCGCGTGCTTCAGGAGGGCGAGTTCGAGCGCGTCGGCGGCACGACCACGGTCAAAGTCGATGTGCGCGTGGTCACCGCGACCAACCGCGATCTCGAAGAAGAGGTGCGCAAGGGCAACTTCCGCGAGGATTTGTTCTACCGTCTCAATGTGATCAATATTCACATGCCGCCGCTGCGTGAGCGCAAAGAAGACGTTTCGCTGCTGGTCGAGCACTTCCTGGACAAGTATCGCTACAGCCCAACTTCGCCGCCGACGCGGATCTCGGAGGAAGCGCTCAACAAGCTGATCGCCTACGACTGGCCCGGCAACGTGCGCCAGCTGGAAAACGAGATCGAGCGCGCGGTGGTCTACACCCAGGGCAAGGTCATCACCAGCGAGTGGCTTTCGCTTGAGCCGGGCCGCGCCGTGCATGAGATCGACATCGTCGAGGCGGTGCGCTCTCGGACGGCGCTGCAAACGCTGCTGCAAGAGGTCGAGCGGCGGATGCTTACCGAGGCGCTGCGCCAGAGCGCCAACGATCATGCGGAGGCGGCCGAGCGGATCGGGCTCAGCGTGACGGCCTTCGACAAGAAGCTGAAAGAGCTTGGCATCCGCTAGCCGAAAGAGGCGGAGCGCAGGCTCTGCCTCTGTTCTTTTTAACCTCTCGGTTACAGGTTTTCTATGTTCAAGCCGCAATTGCGCTGGCTCCTGATCTTGCTGCTTGTCCTGGCGCTGCTGCTGCGTCAGGGTCTGGCGGTGGTGCTGCTGGGCCTGATGGGCCTGGCGCTCGGCTTCGCCTACCTGTGGGCACGCTGGGCCTTTCATCGCGTGACGTACACGCGCGCGCTCAGCAACGATCGCGCGTTTGTCGGCGATACGGTAACGCTGACGGTGCGGCTGGAGAATACCAAGCTGCTGGGACTGCCCAGCCTCAGAGTCGACGAGACAGTGCCCGCCAAACTCGACTACCGGGAGCAGCATCTGCTGCCACATCCGCAGTCGCAGCTGCAAACCTGGCGGCGTCGGATCGGGCTGCGGCCATACGAGGCGGTCTCGTGGTCGCTCGATGTCGGCTGTCTTGAGCGCGGCTTCTACACCTTCGGGCCGTCGCATCTTGAGGCGACGGATGCCTTCGGCTTTCAAACGCGTGAGCTGGATATTCCGTCGCGCACCAATCTGATCGTCTATCCACAGCTGATCGCGCTGCCCAGGCTACATCTCCGCGCCCAGCATCCGATCGGCGAGAGCCGCGCTCCTCGGCAGCTGCTGACCGATCCCTCGCGCACTGTGGGCGTTCGCGATTACCGTCGCGAAGATCCCTTCAAGACGATCCACTGGGGCGCGACTGCCCGGCGTGGCGAGCTGCAAACCCGCGTCTTCGAGCCCACCACCAGCCTCGACGTGGCGATTGTGCTCAACCTCGATACCTTCGAGCACTACTGGGAAGGCATGCGCTTCGATCTGATCGAGCGCATGATCGGCGCGGCGGCGACAGTCGCGACCGAGGCGGCTAACGAGCGGCTACGCTTTGGTCTCTACGCCAACGGCACGCCCGCCGAAAGCGGCCAGCTGATCCGTATCCCGCCGAGCCGCTCGCCGGCACAGCTCAATATTGTGCTTGAGGCGCTGGCAACGGTGGTGCCCTACTCGATCACGCCCTTTCCCAATTTGCTGCGCCAGATCGGCCCGACGCTGGACTGGGGCGCGACGATCGTCATGATCAGCGCGGTGCCCTCGGATGCGATCCAGAGCGCAGTGCTGCGCCTGAAGCGCCGTGGACGCCGCATCTTGTGGCTCTACGGCGGCGACGATGCCCTGCCGCAGCTGTCCGGCATCGAGATCCAAGCTATCGGCAGTGGCGGCAGCCAGTGGGCCGAACGGCGAACCACAATCGTGACCACGTCCGGCGTCTAAACGATTATCGATCTGGTACGATTCTCGCCCAACCGCCGGAGCGGCTGGCTCGCGAAGATCGCGCCTCTACCCCAAGATGGCCTCATGTCATTTCAGCCTTTAAAACTGATGTTGTCGCTGGTTCTGGCTACGCTGGAAGTAACGCTGCTGCATCTCGGCGTGTCGCTGGTGGCGCTGGCGTTCGGGCTGGAGCCGAGCCTGAGCTGGCCGGCGCTCTTGCTGACCTGTCTGGCTGGTGCCTGGACCATGGCGCGTTTCGAGCCGATTCGCGATAGCCAGAGCGGCCTGATCAACTGGTCGACGCTGACGATCTGCGCCGTGGTGATGGCCTACACGGTCAAAATTCAGGCCGGTGGCGGCTGGAGCCCGCTCAGCGGCTGGTCGATGCTCTGGCCGTTCGCCTCCGAGCGCAGCCTGGATACGCTTAGTCTGTTTTCGCTGCTGATGGCCTGTTTGTGGTGCTGGTGGCGCGGCATGTCGCTGGTCGACGCCGATCACACGCATGTGCTGACGGTGCTTCAGCGCGGCGTGCTCACGCTGGTGCTGGTCGTGATCGTGGTCACGCCGCTGTCGCCGGTCAATCTTGGCGCGCCGCCGTGGGGCCAGCGGCTGGCAAGCGAGGCGCTGCTGATCGCGGCGCTGGGCCTGATCGGCCTGTCGCTGGCGCGCATCATCGATGAGTCCGAGTCGGGCCAGACCGGCGGCGTCAAGTACTGGCTGCGATCCAGCCTGCTGACGTCGCTGGGCGTGCTGCTGGTCGGCACGCTGCTGCTTTCGCTGATCTCGGATGCCGCCACGCTGGCGATTCGCTCGGTAGTCGGCGTGATCGTGGGGGTGCTCGCGCTAGTAATGTTGCCGCTGTTCTATCTGATCGCGCAGTTTGGGCAGTGGCTGCTGACGCTCATGAATCCGCCTGGCGATGAGGTTTTTGCTTCACCGTCGCCGTTGCCAAGCGTGGAGCCGGCGACCGGCGCATCCGGGGCGTTTCAGGCGCAGGTGATCCAGACGCTTCAGTTGATCGTGACGTTGATATTGTATCTGCTGCCGCTGGTGCTGCTGATCATTCTGATCATTACGATGCAGCGGCGACGCAATCAGCGCCTGCTGGCCGATGGCGTGATGCACGAGTCGCTGTGGAGCTGGCAGCGGCTCGGCGGCGATCTGCTGGATCTGCTCAAAGGCCTGCGGCTGCCGGCACGTGCTCAGGGCCTGCGCGATGCCCTGGCGCGGCTGCGTCCCGACGATCCGGCTGAGCGCATCCGGCGGCGCTACATCGAGCTGCTGCTGCTCGGCGAAGGTGCCGATCGACCACGACAGGCGCAGCAGACGCCGCTCGAATACGCGCCAGTGGTCGGCTCGCTCGCTCCAGGAGCCTCTCGCGATCTTCAGTCCTTGACGGATGTTTACGACCAGGCGCGCTATGCGCCCGACACTATTACACCGGCTGATGCCGATACCGCCGACGCCGCCTGGGCCGCGATCCAGGCACAGTCGCCCAAGGAGAACTCCTGATGCCCCGTCTATCGTTTCGTCGTCTAATCCTGTTGTCTCTCCTCGCGGCAACTCTGGTCGCTTGCGGCGGTGCTCCCTCAGTTCCGGTCGCCCAGGTTGAATCACCGCTGCCTACGTCAACCACGAAGCCCACTGCGACCACCGAGCCGACCGCAACCACCGAGCCGACCGCAACGCTTGAGCCGACGCCTACACCCGAGCCGACGGCAACGCTTGAGCCGACGCCTACACCCGATGTAAGCCTGGTGACCGGCGAGAACACCTTTGCCCGTGGCGCGCTCAGCAAGCGGCCCTGGATGGTGATGATCGACAATCATCCTGACGCGTATCCGCAGTCGGGCATGAACCAGGCGGCGGTCGTGTTTGAGGGCCTGGCTGAGTATGGCATCACGCGGTTTATCGCGCTCTACGCCGATGGTGTCACGCCCAACGTTAAGGAGATCGGGCCGGTGCGCTCGACGCGGCTCTACTTCGCGCAGTGGGCGATGGGCTTTCACCCGGTCTACGCACATGCCGGCGGCAGCCCCGATGGTGTTCAGCTTGCCGAGACGACCGACCAGTTCGTCAACTTTGAGGCGCTGCGCCTGGGCAATTTCACCTGGCGCGACGGCCGTCGCATCGCGCCGCACAATCTCTACACCAGCTCCGATCTGCTGCGATCGTTCGCCGAGTCTAAGGGCGTGAGCGATTTCAGCGAGTCCGATGTCGGCTATCTTTTCAACAGCATTCCGGCGGCGTCGCCGGTCGAGGCGGCTTCGGTGAGCTACTTCTTCCTCGATCGCAGCTCACGCGCCGGCTTCGTCTTCGATCCGGCATCCAACGGCTATCATCGCCTCATGCGTGGACAGGCGCACATCGACCGAGTGACCGGGCAGCAGCTCTGGACGCGTAACGTCGTGGTGATGCAGGTAAACGAGGCCGCTCGCGCCGGCGATGCCAAGCAGCGGATCGATCAGGAGGTCGTCGGCAGCGGGCCGGTGCAGATTTTCATGGCCGGACGGCGTGTCGATGGCACATGGCGCAAAGATAGTGAGGCCGCGCCACTGCGCTTCTACGACGCCAGCGGCAGCGAGGTCGTCTTCAACGCTGGGCCGATCTGGATCGCTGCGATCCCGACATTTGATCGCCTCACTGTTCAGTAGAGTGTGCTCGAATCAACTCCGCCAACGACGAAGGCTACTCGCATGACAATCACCTTTGCGAATCCATCTATCAACTACTACGTCGACGATGTTGCGGTCGCCGCGCGCTTTTACGTCGAACATTTCGGATTTGTCGAAACGTTTCGCACTCCACGCCAGGGCGCGCCTGTACACGTTGAGCTGCGGCTCGGCGCGCTCACGCTGGGTCTTGCTTCCAGGGAGGCGGGCCAGACAATGCATGGCCTGCCGCTGGGAGCAGGCGGAGCGCCGCGCGCTGAGCTGGTAGTCTGGACGGATGATGTGGACGCTGCGTACGCGATGCTGCTTGAGCGGGGCGTTCCCGGCGTCAGCGCGCCGCACGATTTTCTGGACTCGCTGCGCGCGGCCTGGGTCATGGACCCGGACGGTAATCCCGTCGAGATCGTATCGCGGCGGAGTGTTCATCACGAGTCGCAAACGGCTGCGTAGGTCGATCGCTCCGAAAGTGACTCGTACCATCAGAAGGTAGAAGAAAACGCCTCGACATATGCGTCGAGGCGTTTAGCTTTTTTGATCGAATGAGTGGCCGGATCTAGGGCACTGCCCCGAACTCAAGCGGATTAACATTGACCCCATCTTTCCAAATGTGGTAGTGCAGGTGCGGGCCGCTCGACTGTCCGGTCGAGCCCATGTAGGCGATCAGATCGCCGCGCTTGACGGTCGCTCCATTGGGAACCGCGAAATCTTTAAGGTGTCCGAAGCCGACTTTGTAGTGCTCGTTCTTGATCCACAGGTGATTGCCGGCAGGTACCGAGTTCGGGTCAAGCTCGACCACGCCGCTCATCGTCGCGTAGATCGGCGCTCCCATTGAGCCCTGCGGATCGGCCTCGCCATCGCCGTTGCCGTCGATCGCAATATCGACGCCGCCCCACACAGCTGCCGGCGCGTGCGAGCCAACGCCGTAGCCCTGGGTCATCACGGCGCTGCCGGTGTCGGTTGGATTGCCCCACGGCGTATCCTGCGGATGACCGTCGGCAGCTAAGGTACCGCCCGAGTCCTGCTTGCTGAACAGGCCGCTCAGGCTCTGCTGCGCCGGGTTGATCGGACCGGCCGCGCTCTGTGCCGCAACGCTACTGTCGCCGCTCCAGCCGCTGATCACGGCTCCTGAGCCGGAGCCGCTGCCGAAGAACAGCCAGATCGCCAGGAGCGCCACAACCAGAGCTATCCAGGGGGGAACTCGATGTCCGCTGCCAAGATCAAAATTCATTGCCGCCTACTTTCCTTGCCAGCTTTGTACAAGGTTTTTGACCCCTTGGATATACGCGCCCTCGTCGTTGTTGTCAGCAGCCGGAGCATATTTCGGAATGATGTCGTCGACGGTTACGCGCTTCCACTCGCCCACGTA
>DASWTQ010000056.1:0-25195 GCA_036402055.1 Herpetosiphonaceae bacterium | reverse complement strand
TCTTCAACGAGCGTGCATGGCAAGTACTTGAGCCGTTGCTGGGCCAGTCAGTCGAAGCGCTGCCGCTTCGAACAGATGAGCATACCTACTATGCGATTAATGTGCTCGTAGTACTCGATTGTTTGGACATGGATCGATCGGAAATTCAATATTTTCCTAGCGGCGGTATCATGTACATCGATCGGTATGTCTTTGAGGAAGGCTGCGTCGACGAGCATCCGATCTTCAAAATTCAGGGAGCAGAACTGAAGGAAGTGCTGGTGTCGGAGCAGGTGAAAGCCGTCGTCGAACAAAACCACTTAGCGGGATTTGTCTTCGTGCCGATTGCCTCGCCCGTCGGCTAAGATTTCCGCACCGCAGCCGGGCAGTTAGCCAGCCAGACGAAAGCTCCGCCATGCACAACCTGGTCGGCAACATTAATGTACCCGGAGGTAATCATGGCGAAGATCGCTATTATCTCGGATATTCACGACCACGTGTGGAATCTAGCAACAACGCTGCGCAATGTGCAACACGCCGATGTCTTAATCTGCTGTGGTGACTTATGCTCACCGTTCATCGTCGATCAGCTTGCCGCCGGCTTTGTAAACCGGCCCATCCATATCGTATTCGGCAATAACGACGGCGATCAGTTTCGTATAACCAAGAATGCGGCCAAGCATGAGCAGGTTCATGTTCACGGCGCATTCTTTGAGACCACATTCGACGGCAAGCGCTTCGCCGTCAACCACTACAATGACATCGCCTTAGCGATCGCCGCCTCCTCGACCTACAATGTAGTATGCTACGGTCATAATCATGCGTTTAAGGTTGAACGTATTGGATCGACGCTGACAATCAACCCTGGCACTGTGATGGGGTACAGCCCGTTGACCAGGCAAGATGTAGCGTCAACGTTTGTCATCTACGATACGGTTGCCGATTCAGCGCAGGGTTTTCAAATTGCTGCATCTGGACAAGGGAAACCATCCAGGGAGATTCTGCCGTATCCCACTGCGTTTCAGGCACGTTTACTCCCGGAAAAATACGATTACCTGGCTCCCGACTTCTCTGAGATTCGGCTGCTCGCAGGCGTGAATGGTGGAGGCTTAGCCCATTGCATGTTGCCGCCAAATACAATCTCCTCGGCGGTCATGCATCAAACAGTTGAAGAGATCTGGTATTTTTTGGAGGGCAAGGGGGAAGTGTGGCGCAAATGGGACGAACATGAGGAGGTCGATGAGGTTGGTCCCGGCACATCGTTAAATATTCCGCTTGGGACTCATTTTCAGTTTCGCAATACTGGACAAGCGCCATTGCGTTTTGTTATAGCAACCATACCGCCCTGGCCTGGCGCGCAGGAGGCCATTGCAGTTAAGAATCACTGGCAAGTCGAGCAGCCTGGAGAACGGGCGTAAACAGCTGCGCCCAAAGCCACGCTCTCCCACACCATCTAAGCGATCAAGACGTCGAGGCAGCCTCCCAAGCGAAAGGAAGACTGCCTCGCTTGACGGAAGGCTTATACTTAAGCTGCGCTCATCATAGTGATGATCGCATCGCTTTTGATGTAGTCATCGCATCATTTTAATATGCGCATCATCTAACCTACGTTCCACTCCAACGTCGAATATTCTGAGTCAAAGCCAGGTATCGTCGGGATTGCCGGAGCAGGTCTTAGCAGCCGAGGCCATATTCGGTGATGCTGGAGGTGTGAAGGCGTGAAGAGTACGTTCAAGCACGCGATCAAACCAGCGTGTCAGCCGGCGTCTGTCCAGCGAATGGGCAAGCATCACCGGCCCGTCTGGTCCCCTGCGCCTCCCAGTATGCTGCCTGGGACGCAAGCAGGTACTCAGGCCAGGCTAGCGGTGAGCCAGCCAGGCGACCTGCTTGAGCAAGAGGCCGACCACATCGCCGAGCAGGTGATGCGGATGCCTGACTCGACAGCATCCAGTGTGCCTCGCTGCTCCTGCGGGGGAAGCGCCCACCAACACGGCGCGTGTTCTGCCTGTCGCGCCAGCCGGCTCGCCGAGCAGGGCACGGGTGCGGCTGTGGCTGGAATGCACGCGCCCGCCAGCGTCTACGAAACGATTCGCGCTCCTGGCGAGCCCCTCGATACGCAAACGCGCGCGTTTATGGAGCCGCGCTTTGGGCACGATTTCAGCCGTGTGCGGGTCCATACCGGGACGCAGGCGGCGGATTCGGCAGCCGCGCTGCGGGCTCGCGCCTACACCGTGGGAACACATATCGTCCTGGGAGCGAATGAAGGAGCCCTGAGCAGCAGCGCAGGCCGTCACCTGCTGGCGCACGAGCTGACACACACGCTCCAGCAAGCAAACAGCTCCACTCCGCGTATGCTCCAGCGATCGCCATACTCCGGGATCGAACACGACACCGAGGCGATGCACGAGCGCCTCGGGCAGGAGTACGCGGGCGCAGGCGGGCCTAGCCTTGGCGCGGTGCAGTACACGCCTGGCTACGCACAGTGGCTCCGCTCACAAACCGCCAACAACGTTCGCTTCAAAAAACCGCCCGCCTTCGTGCAAGCCAACCCGCTGGATCGTCTGCGGCTGAACCAGTCTCCTGGCTTCACAACCTTGATCGTCAATGGTCGGCGCATCGATGGGCCGGACCTGGCGACAAATATATCCCTGCTTGAGACGCAGCTGCGCCCGGCCAACGTCGTCCACGCGCCGGGCCTTGTCACCGGACAGATCAGCTGTCGCTTTGACCCGCAGTTCGGCATTGAAACGTCGACCGAAGTCCTCGAAGCGACACCGCCAACGGCCAAAGGCTGGCAGGCACGGCTACCGGCTGCTGCTCTCAATAACCCGCCGGCATGTGCCGGCAAGGCCAGCATCCCGGTCACTCTGCGCGGCCACCCATCCGATCAAGCGTATGAACAGCTGATTCACGACAGCGAGATGGAGCATGTGAGTGCGCTGGAGCAGCTTCACAACCGGCACTTCGTGCCCTACTACAACTTCATCAAGAATCTGTCTGCGACCGCCGGCACCGAGGCCGATTGCGAAGCGGCGCTCCGCCGGCGCATCAATGACCGGGACAAACAGGCTGCCTTTGCTTTCTCGCTCGCCGATGTTGCCGAGACGCGCCGTTTCGATGATCCGGCGAGCACGCACCAGGGCAGGATGATACCCAACATCGCCGCGAATTGTAGCTCCGTCACGCTCACAGCCTCCCAGATGAATCCGCCGCAGCCGGGTGCCGGGCCAGGCAATGTTCAGACAGTAGCGCCGCAGGTTCAGGCAGTCAATCCCGCGAACCTGACAGTCAATGGCTCAACGCTGATGGATGGAGCGACAGTCATTCGCAGGTTCAACTCGCCGGCCGACGCCGCTACCGCAATGGGCATGATGGTCACCTATGGCATCACCGAGATCCAGCGCATCGGCCCATTCGAGATGCTGCTGAGCAACGGCCAGCCGCCGAGTGGCCCGCTGGCTGGCATTTCCGGCCTCGACATCGATCCCGATGCCTACCAGGTCACGATTGGCTTTCCGAACGCCAACGACTGGGTTATCAGCCAGATGGTCGGAGTACAATTCTTCTCGATCGTGGATTTTGGCGCCCAGCGCGACCAGGCATACTCCGCAATCGAGCTGATGCGCCGTCACCGGTTCGTGCGCAAATCGTGGATCGGACCCGACGCGGCGCCGCAAATGACGTACTTTACGGTCTGACCCGTCAGCGCGCCGTCGATACGCAAACCAGATCGTATCGTGAGCTGGCAACGGCGTTGCGAGACCATGCGCGGCAATCAAGGTTAATCAGTGAAGCGGCGGCTATACCGGGAAGTGGGGCGTACAGCCTGTACCGTACGATCCGGTCGACAGCGTCAGGATGAATTGCGCCTCCAAATCTTCATCCCGCACCTCAATCTCACCGGCGGGATTTTTGGGCAACATAGCCTGCTGGTGAGCGTCCAGGCTCAAACGATAGTCTTCATCTTTCCAAACTCGCACCAGATCGATCCTTGACATCTGCGTTCTCCTGCTCAAAGCTGCCATCGATTAACGTCGTCAATAACCTGCTCCAGAGAGGTTGTTTGTGCTTGCTCCCAGGCCCGATCCCAGATTGAGCGGTCGAGTGCTGAACGAGTAGCGTCGATGATTCGCTCATACTCGACCTGATCATCAGGTACGAGTGTGGTCTGCAAGCTAGCAACCAGCTTGGCTACGCTTCCCAGCAGATGTACTGCTCGTTCGATCTGATGCACGCGGCAGGCGACATCGGCCAGGGCTATAAAACATAAGGCGATCGTGATTTTTGCATTAAGTGCATAATGTTGCCGGATGCTCTGAACTAACCAGGTATACGCCTCACGATACAAACATTGGCGGAGCGCAGTTCGGCCAAGAAAATACGGTGCCGCCGCCTGCTGAAACGAAAGATGCGCCGATTTGGCGACAGCCAGACTCTCGGCATGGTACGCTCTGGCCTGTTCATACCGTCCTTCCTCCACGGCCAGTATTCCCATGATGTTGAGCGTCGTGGCGATGCTGCGCTGATTGCCGATTGTGCGCGCTAATGCCAGGCCCTGGTGCAGCAGCGCTGCTGCCCGCGCACGATCGCCATGTGCCCGCGCGATATTGGCGACGTGTGCGATCGCGTTGCTCATGCCCCAGCGGTCGTTGATCGCGGATGCAGCAGCCAGGCTTTCTTCCAACAATTCCTGCGCCGCCACGACATCGCGTCCAGAATAATAGTTGTGCATGCCGATCCGCCACGTCACGCGGGCCAGCAGCCACGGATCGTCGATCGTCCGAGCCAGCCGCAGGCTTTGCGCGAACAAAGCCTGTCCCCGCTCGGGATCGTGATTATGCCAGACCAGAATATCGCCCAGCGCTGCCAGGCTATACGTCAGCCCCCACTGATCGCCTAAAGCGCGGTGAAGCTCCAGGCTTGCATGATTCCAGCGCAGCGCCAGCGCCAGATCTCCCTGTGGGCTGGCCAGCACTGCCGCGTAGCGCAATGCTTTGGCGCGTATCGCCGGCGCTACCTGGCCATCGCGCTCAAGGAAGCTTTGCAGCCAGGCGTGGCCTTGAACCACGTCACTGCGAATAAACCAGAACTCTCCGAGCGCGCCGGCCAGTCGCATGCCATCCTCTAGACCATCCGGCGCCGATTGATACCAGGTCAGAGCCGCATGAATGTTGGCATACTCCCGGCTGATCGCCTGGAGCGCGATCAGCTGCTGCTCGCCACGCAGGAGCGGCTCCATCTCTTCGGCAAGATCGCGAAAGTAGCGTGCGTGCCGCTCCCGGAGCATCAGCAGTTCATCGGAGCGGTTCAGCTGCTCATGGGCGTACTCGTGCATGGTGTGCAGCATCGTGAAGCGAGCCTGGTCCGCCGTCGCCGCTTCCTGCCGCACCAGGTTATGGTCGACCAATGTAAGCAGGCAGGACACGTACGGCGCATGGTCAGCTGTCGCAGCGCCCACAGCTACCGCCTGCTCACAGATCGCGGCGACGGCGTGCAGCGTCCAGCCTCCACAAAATACGGCCAGACGTGCAAACAACTGCTGTGTCGCCGGGTTCAATAAGTTGTAGCTCCAGTCGATGGCGTCGCGGAGCGTTTGTTGGCGCGTGGATGAGTCGCGAAAGCCTTTGGACCGCAAGATCGGATAGTTGCTCCGTAGCTGATGCACCATATGATCGGGCGAAAGCCAGCAGCTGTGCGCTGCGGCAAGCTCAATCGCGAGCGGTAATCCATCCAGGTAGCGACACAGATCGATCACTGCCGCCGCGTTATCGGGACGCAGCGCCCAATCGCCTTTAACCGCCTGAGCCCGGCTCACAAAGAGCGCAATACCGCTATATTCCATAACGCGCTCGAACGGAACGCTCTGCTCCGGCTCGGGCAGCGGCAGCGGGTACACGCCGTAGTGCTGCTCGCCACGCGCCTGAAGCGGGACCCGGCTCGTCACCAGCACATGCAACCAGGGACACGCCGCCAGCAGCCTGGTGATCAATGAAACCGCCGTCACGATATGCTCGAAATTGTCGAGGATCAGCAGCGTGTGTTTATCGTGAAGATAGGCGAACAGCTGATCGGTTGGCGACTCCTGCGGGCTCTCGACCAGCTGAAGCGTGTGCAGAATCGTTTGTGCGACGAGCGCCGGATCGGAGATGATGTCCAGCGCTACAAAAAACACGCCATCGGCAAAGGCTTCTACTACTTGTGATGCCACTTCCAGCGCGAGGCGAGTTTTTCCTACACCGGCAGGACCGCTGAGAGTCAACAATCGCGTCCGGCTCTGCGTTATACGCTGTTTGAGCAGCGCTACCTCGTGGCCGCGCCCGATGAACGGCGTGAGCGGCAGCGGCAGGTTGGTAGCATGTTGCTGCGCCTGCCACGCTATATGCGCTGCACGACTTTTCGCCGCAGGCTTGTGCGGATCGAGCGCATCGAGCGAGGAGCGACCGCGCGCAAAGCCGATAAAGGCTGCATACTCATGGGGCGCGATGTCGAGGTGCCTGGCGAGCAGGGTCGCGATTTCTTTGGAGGGCCGGCGTAGACCGGACTCGATCTTGCGGATCATGGCAGTCGAGCAATTGATCAGCCGCGCTAAGTCCTCCTGTGTCAGCTCAAGCATGCAACGGCGCTGCTTGACCCAGGCACCAAATGAGGCTTCACGTTGCACTTGACCCTCCACACATGAGAATCCCAATTTTTGCGACAGAATGGGAGTAATTCCTCGGAAGAACAATTGGTGATTCGACGCAAGCTGCAATGTTTATGTAAACAGATTTTGACACCTGCTACAACATCTGTCAACTGATACGCTGCGGCCTGAACTCCAGCGCTACACAACCGAAAGCCACGATCTTTTAGAGATCGTGGCTTTTGCCGCCGCTGAGAGCAGTTGCTGCTCAGGCTGCTTTAGTCGGCTTCGTAGGTTTGATTCTGAAGCTCAACATGCTCAGCGGTCATCTGTGCGATGATCTGCTCCAGTTGAGCGACACGCTCCTCAAGCGTTCCACTGGCCGGCGGCAGCGATCGCTCCACAGGCACATCCTCAAGCGGCGGCAGCGGGTCTACAACCTCGCTCACCGCGCGCTCGTCGGCTGCTTCCGGCTGCGAAAGCTGCGACAGAAAATCCTGTGCCTGGCGCCGAAACGCGTCGAAGCCGCCCGGCTCGCGCAAGATCACCTCTGGACAATCTTTGCCGGTCCAGAACTTGTGCGGCACGACATGCTCAGTATCAATGTTATAGAACGACATTAAGACGGCAGTCAGCAGGCTGGCGCGTGAGATCGCTTCGGCTTTGTTGATCCCCTGATTCTGGCACACCTCGATCGCGATCGACTGCGTGTTGGCCGGCCCCGCGTGCCAGGCGACCTCATTGGTAGGAAGGTGCTTCACGCAGCGCGTGTCGTCCATGGAAAAGTGCCAGGAAACTTTACGCCGGCGCGCATCGTCGCCTTTGAGATAGCGCGCGTGCATCAGGGCATCGGCGTCCGAGGAATTGTTCGCAGTGTTGTGGATGGTGATGTAGGTAGGATGCATGGCCGTGCCCGGTCGATTGCTTGAGCTGCGTGGAATCAAGTCGACGCTGATGTTGAGACGCGCGAAGGCTTCGTCTAGCTTCATGGTATCCTCCAGTACCTAAATCCCTTCGGAGTGCGGTTGCTACGGCTTGAGGGTTTTGATATTGGCTTCGGGGATCTCAACCGACGCCTCGTCGCCGGCGACCTGTCCACGAGCCTGATCCTGCTGATGCACCGATGACACCTGCGCTAACGACCCGGCGGCAGCGATCGTCCCGAGCGCCTCGTCATACAGATCGAACCAGGGTAGTCCATACTCGGTATACGTCTGCGCGCTGACCGGCGTAGGCGGCGGCTCAAGCCCGGTCAACGCCTGGTATTGCTCACCGTTCACGATATGCACCACAACGCCGGCGGATTGATCGAGATCCCAGGTATCGATGCCGTATGGGTCGGGGTAGATCCGCTGCTTCATCTTCCCGCCCGCAGCGATGCCCATTGCCTGGACCGATCCGCCCCGCGCGCCGGGAGCAGGCGGAGGTATTCCGGCGCGTAAGACCGACGGCGGCGGCTGATCGGGAAAGCGACCCGCGCGCGGCTCATACACCAGCAGCTGCATACCGCCGACCTCCTCCACGCCTGTCAGCTGGCCCTCGACGGTGTAGCCCTGGCCCAGCGGCATCGCGACAAACTGCCGAATATAGCTGTCGCCCGCGTTGATGCCATCCAGCCAGGGCTGCGGTGGACAGACCATGTAGTCCTGCGGATCGCTGTGCAGGGACAGATCCCAGGAAGCGCCGGAGATCGCGTTGATGTTGCCGACGCCGATCTTCACGGCGTTAGGCTTCCAGGCAGCACCTTGAAAAGACAGCCACACGGCCTCTCGCTGATACATGGGAATAAAAAACGTGTGCGGCTGGTTCCAGGCGGCCGGAATCCGATCGGCATAGTCGGCGGCGCGCTGCACAGGAAAGCGGCCGAGACCCGGCGGGAGCGGATATTCGCGTCCGTCGTCCGGGATACGCAGCGTACGCTGAAACGATACGGCGAGCCGCTCACCGATCCAGATGCGATCTGCCTCAACCTTCACATGCAGCATCCTGATCTCCGCCTACTCACGCATGTTTTATGAGGAGTCCGTTTTGCTCAGAATATTCTGACAACAGGGTGGAATACAAGCCATTCTATCGGATCAGAAGGCCCAGCGCAACCAGTTGTCTGGAAGGTCGCCGCCAGGATCACCATGACTGCTCACCCGTACAATTCCCCTGGTTTCAGCGCCGGCCTGACCTTCGCTGTGCCGGCAGGCGACGCATCGTCATACTGGAGCACAATCATCTCGTATTTGTCCTCCGTCACCGTGATATTGGACACCGTGAAGATCCCAAACGGCGTGCCCGCAGGCGGGGTGATCGTAAACGTGTAGCTCGTAAGACGATCGGTCGGGAAAAGCCAGAGCACGGCATCTCCTCTGGCATTCGTGAAGGCGGGATAGGTGAGATAGTGGGAATTGCCGTATGCGGCGAAGCTGCCCAGATCAAGGTTAAAGTTGTTCGGGTTACTCACCTCGATCTTGGTGTTAGCAGCCGGGTTGCCGCGAGAATCCTGGACATGAACGACTACGCGCTTAAAGGGCAGTGGCAGATCCAGCACCATGTTTTCAGTCAGCGTCAGCGGAGTAATCTTCGTGGTCAGGCTATAGCCGCCCGGCGCGTTGCGCGCGGCACTGGCTTGATTGGAGCCGCTGATGTTCAGATGATAGCTCCCGCGTACGGTCTGGAAGCGATAGTTCCCGGCAGCATCGGTGACTTGAAAGATCTCGTAGCTCCCACTCCTAAGCTCTACCCGCTGTCCCGCAATCCCGTGGCCGTTTGCATCCTGCACCTGCCCGCTGAGCACCACTAAGCCTGGAGAAACCAGCACCACGTTGATGATGGTGTCGTCAATGATTGAGCGATTAGGCGATGTGAACGGCACAAAACGACTTCCGGGCAGTGGCGTCACCCGAATATAGTATGTCCCGGATTCAATGGCAAGAGCATACGTGCCGAATTCTGTGGTGGTGGTCGTGGCGACAGTTGCGGATGTTACCGGATTAATCACTTCAACGGTCACGCCGGCGATGGCGGTACCTGTCTGATCGGTCACTTTTCCCAATAGCATATGGATCTCCTTGACCTATGCTCCTGCATGGGCAGAGCGCAAAAACCGAACGACGATCAAAGGCAAGCGCGCACAGTGGCAAGGCCGACGCGAAGAGCCAGGTTGCCATAGAGCTTGCAAGGACGCACAAAGCATGTTGCGAAAAGCTACCGCATCGATTGAGTGAGGGGGGTGTGCAAGCACAAAAGGATTGCGGGCTCAGTATAGCAGGAAGGCATGAAGCACGGAATCCCCTGCTGAGCCGGCCTTCTGCTATACTCGGCGTATGGAGCCATTACGAACATGGGATGTGCTGCTGATTGGCGGGGCGAGCGGCGTTGGTAAAACCAGCGTCAGCTACCGGCTGGCCCAGCATTATGGCGTGGGAATTACCGAGGTCGACGACTTTCAGGTCATCCTGGAGCGCATGACCACGCCCGAGCAGCAGCCGATCCTGCACTACTGGCGAACACATTTCGACGAGGCGCAGCGGATGAGCGAAGATCAGCAGCTTGCGTTCATGCTCAAGTACTCGCAGGTCATGGCCACCGCCCTGGAGCTGGTGATCGCCAACCATCTGGCGAGCAACGCCCCGATTGTGCTGGAAGGCGATTTCATCCTGCCGTCGCTGGCCGCCCAGGCCGCCTATGATGCGATCCCGGCGGCTGGACGTGTCCGCGCGATCTTTATCTATGAAGACGATGAAAGCCAGATTGGCCATAACTACCGGACACGCGAAGGAGCGGCGCAGCCCAAACGAGCGCGTGCCAGCTGGCGCCACAGCGAATGGCTGCGCCAGGAGGCAGCGCAGCTTGGCGTTCCGGCGATCGCGGCGCGGCCCTGGGAGACGGTTTTCCAGCGTATCATCGCTACACTTGCGGAGCCACTCCAGCAGTAATCTGCCCGGTCAGCGCTATGGACGTTTTGCACAACTCCGCTCAATATGCCGGATCACGGCCTCCCTTCGCCAGACTGCTTGTGCAAAGTATACAAAAGGCACCCACTAAAGTTTGGGAAATCTAACACTAGCTAACCGCATGACTCCTCACTATAGTATGGCTATCCGTCAAAGCTTAGTAACTATGCACAATCGGACGAGCAGGCGGCTATTCACTTGCAGGGTGAGGCGTACTATGCGACAACTCGATGCCAAGGGTGTTCTCCAGATGATCCGCGATCAGGGCATCCAGATGGTAGATGTCAAGTTCACGGATATG
This sequence comes from Herpetosiphonaceae bacterium, assembly GCA_036402055.1. Classification (GTDB taxonomy): domain Bacteria; phylum Chloroflexota; class Chloroflexia; order Chloroflexales; family Kallotenuaceae; genus LB3-1. Next base: position 14,349 of record DASWTQ010000056.1, on the reverse strand, counting down.
CCCGGCACATGGCAGCACTTTTCACTTCCGGCGGCGATGCTTTCCGAAGATGATTTTATCGAGGGACTAGGGTTCGACGGCTCGTCGATCCGTGGCTTCCAGGTAATCAACGAAAGCGATATGCTGGTCTTTCCCGATCCGCGCACGGCGATCGTCGACCCGGCGTGCAAGGTGCCCACGCTCAGCATGGTCTGCGATATCCGCGATCCGCTGACGGGGCAGCCCTACTCGCGCGATCCGCGCTATGTGGCCAAGAAGGCCGAAAAATACTTGCACGAGAGCGGCATCGCCGACACCGCGTACTTCGGCCCCGAGGCTGAGTTCTTCCTCTTCTCCGACATCCGCTTCGATCAAACCGCCAACAGCGCCTACTACTATATCGACAGCGACGAGGCCGCCTGGAATACCGGCAGAAACAGCGGCCCGAACCACGGCTACCGGCCCCGTCACAAAGAAGGCTACTTCCCGGTGCCGCCCACCGACGCGCTGCAAGACGTGCGCTCGCAGATCGTGCTCAAGATGATCGAGGCCGGAATCGACGTCGAGGTGCACCATCACGAGGTCGCGACGGCCGGCCAGTGCGAGATCGACATGCGCTTCAAGCCGCTGGTCGAGATGGCCGACCAGGTGATGCTGTACAAGTACATCGTCAAGACGACGGCTCGCGAGCTGGGCTACACCGCGACCTTTATGCCCAAGCCGATCTTTGGCGACAACGGCTCCGGCATGCACACGCACCAGAGCCTGTGGAAGAACGGCGATCCGCTCTTCTTCGACGAGAGCAAGTACGCGCTGCTGAGCGACATGGCTCGTCACTACATCGGCGGCATTCTGGCCCACGCACCTGCGCTGCTGGCGATCTGCGCCCCGACGACCAACTCGTATCGCCGCCTGGTGCCCGGCTTTGAAGCGCCGATCAACCTGGTCTACTCGCAGCGCAACCGCTCAGCCGCCGTGCGCATCCCGACGTACTCGTCCTCGCCCAAAGCCCGCCGCATCGAGTTTCGCGCGCCGGACCCGACATGCAACCCGTATCTCGCGTTCTCGGCGATGCTGATGGCCGGACTCGACGGTGTCAAGCGCCGGATCGAGCCGCCCGCGCCGATGGACGAGGACATCTACGAGCTGTCGGCGGCTGAGAAAGCACATGTTAAGGGCACGCCCGCCTCGCTCTCTGAGGCGCTGATCGCTCTGGAAGAGGATCATGCCTTCCTGCTTGAGGGCGGCGTCTTCACCGAGGATCTGATCGCGACCTACATCGACTACAAGCAGTCCAAGGAGGCCGTCCAGCTCGCGCTGCGCCCGCATCCCTACGAGTTCTTCATGTACTACGACGCATAAGCTCTCGTCGAGTCGGACCGGGAATCGGGCGCGGACTGAGACACGAGCAGAGCCTGGGATCTCGGACGCCTGGCAAAGGTAGCACGGCAGATTCCCGGATGGCGCACCAGCATAGAAAGGAAACCGGCGAGCGAGGAGCGGGCAGCTGCCAACTCCTCGCTTTCCTGTCACTGCCATATGAATAGCTGTTCTCTTCGCGATCTCCTGCGACTGGCACTGCCGCCCGGCACGCGGCTGCTCACTTCCAAGCGCGGCCTCAAGCAGCCGATCAGCTACGCCGTGAGCCTGCGCGTCACACCGCCCGCCTTTCCCGCGCTGCGTGGCGGCGAGCTGGTTTTGCTCTCGCTCAAAGAAGCGCTGGCCCTTGACGAGCATCTCACGCTGCCGAATATCGTGGCGCGGCTGGGCGAGGTGCGGGTCGGCGCGATCGCCTACATTGGCCCGTCGGATGCGACGGCGATCGCGGCGGCGACCACGCGGGATCTGCCGCTGCTCCAGCTGCCGGACGGATCGAACCTCAAAGCCGCCGAGCGCGATGTTCTGTACCTGATCGACAATCCCGAGCTGCAAATCGAGCGCCGCGCCGCGCAGCTCTACCATGCGCTCACGCTCCAGGTCGCCGGCGGCGCGGGCATCGAGGCGCTGCTGGCCACGATCCACGAGGCGACCGACCGGCCGGTGGCGTTCTACAGCGCGGCGGGTGAGCTGCTCTACCAGCTTGGCACGCAGTCCAGCAAAGAGCTATTTCACGAGCTGCGACCGGCTAAGCTAGCCGACGCCAGCCTGAACGGCCATCCTTTTATCGTCAAGCGTGTGGGCCAGAGCACGACGACGCTGGGCTATCTCGCGCTGGCGGGCAGCAACTTCGACCAGTGGGACGATACCGCCGCCGGGCAAGCAGCCGCCGCGCTGCATCTTGAGCTTGCCAAGCAGCAGGCCGTCGAGTCGGTTGAGGCGCGAGTGGGCGGTGAGTTTCTCCAGAGCATCATCAGCGGCGGCCCGACGAATCTCATCGCACTTCAGGAGCAAGCCGCCGAGCTGGGCTATAACCTGCACCAGCCGCACGCCGCGCTCCTGATCGCTTCCGCCGACGGCACGCTCAGCGCGGCCAACATTCGCGATCGGCTTCAGGCGCTGCTGCGGCGTCAGCATCTGACCGCGCCGCATGTGCTCTACGATCAATGTGTGCTCTGCCTGCTGCCGGCAGACGAGCAGCTTGAGCAAGCCTGGCAGATCGTGCGGCTGCTGGCCGATGAGCTGGCGATCAGCGCCGGTATCAGCCAGCCCGCGTCGACGATTGGCGAGTGGCAGCGCGCCTACAACGAAGCATCACAAACGCTAACGCTGGGCCAGCACCTGTTCGGACCCTACAGCCTGGTCGCCTTCCGCGATCTCCACATCTACCGCTTGCTGTTCGAGCTGCGCTCCTCGCCCGAGCTGTGGAGCTTTTATCACGCCACACTCGGCACACTGATCGAGTACGACCGCGATCACCGCGCCGCCCTGATCGAGACGCTTGAGGCCTACTTTGCGGCGCAGGGCAACCTGATCCAGGCTTCCGAGCGGCTGCATATCCACCGCAATACGCTGCTCTACCGGCTGCGACGAATCAGCCAGCTCAACGGGATCAATCTTGAGTGCGCCGAGGAGATGCTGGCGCTTCAGGTCGCGCTGAAAGCACACCGGGTGCTGCACACGCAGCGCGAGCCACCATCAGTCAGGCCCGGCGCGACGCCTGATCGATCAATCTTCGCTACGCCGCAGCCTATCGATCCGGCCTCCAGACTCGATCGCCTCGGCTCGTCGTCGGAAATTGTCGCGTCACGCAGCGGCTCCGCATCCACATAAACACCGGCCAGGTTTCGCCCCCCAACCTTAGCCGATCTGTTAATCCACAAACATAAGCAACACAATCGAGACCTAGTCAACGGGTGTGTTGGGCGTGATACATCATGCCCCTACAGAGAATCAACTCATTTTCAAGCCGCGATAAGCCTTTACATTTCCTGGAAGTAGCCAGGGAACAAAAAAAACACGGCAGGAGCGAATCGCCCCTGCCGCTTCCGTCGATCGTCGGATTGGCGCTACTGTGTAAAGACTTGCAGCTCAGCCGCGCGGACGTTCAGATCCTGATCGCTGCCCGTGATGCAGTCGCTGATCACGCGCGGATCGTTCTCCTTCTCGCCGACAAAATCGGGGCCACCCGTGCACTGGTTGGTCACAACCTTCAGCCGCACGTGCGTCGCTTTGCTCTGCGGCACGTCGAATGAGCGCATAATCAGATGCGGCGCGCGCGGGCGATGCGAAACGCCTGGGAAGGCGTCGGCCGGGCTGGTGTAGACCGAGATGTACTGCGAGTCCTGGCTGCAATCCACGCCGGGCCGCGCCTGGCAGGTCAGGATCTCGAACTGTCGCAGCGCCGAGTAGCGGTTCTGCGCCGGATCGGCGTCCGTGCCCTCTGCCAGCCGCAGCATCGCGCTGACCTGCACGCGACGGACCATGTGGAACTGCTTGCTGGGATCGAGCCGCACCGTCACCTGCTTACCGGCGACAGGCGAGCCCAGCGAGGCCCAGTTGGTCGCCTCGGTCTCGTCGATCAGCGCCGCCTGGTTGGTGCCGTCGCCGCTGGCAGTCGCGCCGCGAACACTGGCCGCGACGTTGGGGAAGAGCGGGCCGGCGGTAAACTCGCGCACCTGGTTCGCCTTCAGTTCAAGGCGCGCTCGCTTCATGCCGTAGCCGGGCGCCTGCACGATCAGATCGTACGTGCCGGGGACGATGCGCGCCTCATTGGTCAGCGCCGTGGCCGGGTCGGTATCCGCGCCCGGCATCGCGCGCGCCTCAAAGTGGCCGATGTAGAGCTTGGCGTTCGGGATCAGATTGCCGTTGCCGTCCTGGGGCAGGAAGCGCACCGTCGCGTTGGCGGCGTAATCGGACTCGAAGCTCGGGATCGGATCGGCGTCGCCGTTGGTGTCGCTGAAGGCGTTCTTGCCCAGGCCACGGCTGGCGAAAACATTCCACAGCAGATCCTGGTTTGCGCCGCCGAAGCGCAGCCGATCCGCCGCCAGCATCGCATCACGCGCATCGACCATGCTCACGCGGCCGTTGGCCATCAGCAGCCAGGCATCGAAGACCAGCTGGACCCAGCGGCGATTGCCGGGGCACTGCTCGACGGGGCGATCGCCATTGGCGCAGCTGGCCTGAAGCGCGTCGTCGCTGGCGGGATAGGCGGCGTTGTAGCGCGCGACCATCGCCTGGCTGATGTCGAAGTTGGTGGCGCTCCAGATCTCGCCGTCGGCATGAACCTGCTCGCCCACGAGGTCATAGGCGATGTTGCTGTAGTTCAGCGGGCTGTTGTTCATGCCGTAGTTGCGGATGCCCGCCTGCTTGTCGCTGGTCACATACGAGCCGATCGCCCACGGATTCGCGTCGGGTCCGGCGGGAGTCCAGCCGTACTCGTTGAGCTGCTCAGCCGCCACCAGATCCGACCAGCTCTCGCCCATCGCGCCGGCCTGATCGCCGGTGAGACCCGAGTTCGGCCCGGCAACCATACGGTTGCTGATCGCGTGCGTGTACTCGTGGCCGATCACGGTCATGTCGTAGTCGCCGTCGACGCAGGGGCCGTAGAAGATCGCCGGATTCGGCTGCCACAGGTACATGTTCGTGGTCGCCGGCAGGCCGTCACGCGGCGAGTTCTGGTTGGCGTTGTTGCGCGCCGCAAAGCTCGGCGGTCCACCGACGATGCCGCCGGCCTGCGCGTTGCCCTGCTCGGGATCGCCGCCCAACCCGCCGCGACCCAGATTGTCGACCTGCATGTTGTAGTTCTGCTCGGTAAAGCCTAGATGGTACGACCAGTCGTGCATCTGGTTATGCACCGCGAACAGATTCGCCAGCGCCGCGTCGATGTCGTTGCGGGTGGGCGAGGTAAAGACATCAGGATTGCACTGCGCTTCCTGCCACTGATTGGTCCAGGCGTAGGTGTACTCGCGATCGGGTCGCGGCGTGGCTGGAACCGTGCCGACGCCGCCGGTCTGGTTCCATTTTTCAAAGCTGCGCGCGTTGTTGCCGAGCGTGGTGTAGGTCGGCGTGCCGGTAGTGGGGTTGATGTCCCAGGCGAACGGCGCGGGATTGGCCGTGCTCAGGTCGCGGTCACAGCTGATCACCACTGAGGCGCACCACAGCTCGCGCGTGTCCGTCGTGGAGTAGTCCAGCGGCGGGGTGGTGGGGAAGACTCGCCAGCGCGGATCGTCGGCGAGATAATCGACCAGGTCTTCGCTGACCAGCGCGGCGCCGGTCTGCGCGTCGACATAGGTCGTGATGCCGAGCGGCTCGGCATTCGAGTTGTCCATCAGCGTCACATCCCAGACCGAGCGCACGCCATCCTGCGGCGTGGGCAGCGCGGCCAGCCGGACATAGGCCGGATGCGTGAAGCCGGCGATTGTGAAGCGCTGGTAGCCGTTCTCAGCCGCGATCTCGGTGACCTGATCGGCGGTGAGCGGGTGGCCGGCGTCGGCAGCAGCGGTGAGCACTGCATCCTTGGCGGCGATCGTGGCGGCTGGCGGTGCGGCCGCGCTGCCGGCGAGCGACGACGAGACAAACGTGACCTGGCCGTTCGCCACGCCGACGGTGATCATGCCGTCGTGGGCGGTCGGCAGGTTGCCGAAGCGCTGCTGGAACAGGACCGCGTTACCGGCGCCGATCGCGGCGTTGTTGATCAGCTCAAGGTTGGCAACATCCTGCTCCGAAAGCTTGTAGAGCGCGCGATTCTGGCGGATGTACTCACGCGCCGCCGCGACGGGATCGCTCGACAGGCCAGTCGCCAGCGCGCCGGTATCGACGCTCAGCGCGGCCGGCGTGCCGAACTCATTCCAGCGCACGCGCCCGCCGACGCTGGACACCAGCGCCTCCTGCTGGGCGGTTGGTTTTTTGGCACCGCGCCGCGCATCGCGATCTTTGTGCCCGTGCGCTTCGCCCTGAAAGTTGTCCACTGGCTGGTTCCTGTTGCCGCCCTGTGCCGCAAACGCGCTGGCATACGGCGCAACAACTAAGGCCAGGGTCAGCGCCAGCATCCACAGGCGCGATCCGGTCTTGCTTTGCCTGGCGTGCAGCCGCCGAAGCGACAGCCGAGAGCGGCCGCGATGTCGTGAGGATGGCGTATCTGAGCTGGACACGGCTTTGAAATCTGGGTGGGAATCGTTCGTTGGCATGAACTGATCCTTAGGTTAGAGCATGAGACAGTCAACCAGGGCGGGCAGCAGCGTGATGGTACTCGCAGAACAAAGAACAAAGGCGCTGTGCGGCTGTTCTCGGTTCTTCAGAAGCACAGATCTGCCGCCGTCGTTTCGCTCGCCGTCAGCCCAGATCACAAACGATCAGGCTATCAGCGGCCAACAAGCTCAGCCAAACTCCTTTCAGTGAAGCGTTCCGCCGATTGGAATAGCCGCGATCTTGCGATCGCAGACGAACCGACACAAGCTGTGTATACAAATGAGGAGCGCTCAGGATAGGAGGGTGTAGCGAGTTCTCGAAAGCGAGACCGGAAACTGCCAGCCACAACGTCGAGCCGATGGCCTATAGATTATGTGTGACCATAGTACTACATTTTTGTGGTCTGGACTAGGCGGAATTATACTGACTCGTAAAAATCTTGTCAATCACGATATGATCATACACGGGAAGATTCAGCAGGGCTGCTCGGCTCGCTCAAATGCACACATAGCAAGCGGACCCGCAGATCGAGGATCTACGAGCCCGCCTGGATCAGGTAGAAGCTGTAACTACTGGTCGCGCAGCACCACGTCGCGGCGCTGGAAGACCAGCAGGGCCACAACCAGCATCACGATCGTCAGCGCCAGCTGGATCAGCGGAATATACGGCCCGCTGCTCCAATCGCGGCTAGTCGCCAGCTTGAAGCCCTCGACGGCCGGATACATCGGCCAGCTAAACATCGACTGGATCGGCTCGACAAACGCGTAGGCGGACGATACATGCCAGGTCTGGCTGTACACGCCAAAGCCGATCAGCGCCATCAATCCCAGCCGCAGCGTGTTGGACGGCACAAGCGCGGCCAGCAGCACCAGCAGCGACGCGAGCATCGTCACGTTGAGCAGCAGCGGCACCGAGCCTTTCCCGAAATCGAGCCAGAGAAAATCAAACGGCGGATTGACGAAGATCATCAGGCCGCTGACGAACGCATACATCGTCAGCACGACCAGCAGCGCTACCAGATACAGGCCCAGCAGATAGCCGCCGCGCCCGAGTGGCCGCGTGATCAGGACGTAGCCCTGCGGTCGCTTGCCGATGCTCAGCAGCGATGCCGTGGTGTAGAACGCCATCAGCAGTGTAAACACGCCGGTCAGCGAAAAGAACTGCTCCAGGCCAACCGTCCACTCGCGCAGGAACAGGCCCCAGAACAGAACCGATGCGATCAGCTCGATCACGATGCGACCGCTGCGAATATATTCGGAGAGCGCGAAGCCGGTAAAGACTCCCAGGCGGCGAAGTGCTAACATCAGCGGTCCTCGATCAAGCTTTGAAGCAAGGCTTCAGGCGATTCGACCTCGGCGGGCGGCGCTGCCGGCGCCGGCTGCTCACCATTGACGGCCTTGAGATAAAACTGTTCCAGCGCGTCGGCCTCGGGCACCACCGACTGCACCGGCACGCCGTCGTCGAGCAGACGCCGCAGCACCGCCGACAGCAGCGCGTCCGAGGCCGGAAACAGCGTGATGCTGACCCGATCGCAGTGCACGTACGGCCCGATCGCCTCAAGCGCGGCCGCCGTCTCGCGCGGCAGATGCGGCACCTGCACCGTCACGCTGTGGCCCTGCGCGTGCAGCTCGGCCACCGTCACAGTGCGCGCGATCTTGCCGCCGACCAGCACGCCGATGCGGTCGCAGAGCCGCGCAACCTCGGTCAGCTGATGCGTGCACAGAAAGATCGTATGGCCCAGATCTTTGAGCGCGCGCAGCAGCAGGATCATCTCGTGCCGACCACCCGGATCGAGACCCGACGCCGGCTCGTCCACGATCAGCAGCTCCGGCTCGTGCAGCACGGCCTGCGCAATCCCGACGCGCTGCATCATGCCTTTGGAGTAGGTGCCGATCCGCCGCTCCGCCGCCTGGCCCAAGCCCACCAGCTCGATCACGGTGTCGATGCGATCATGCAGGCGCTTGCCGCGCAGATCCGAGAGCCGGCCCAGCGTCGCCAGATACTCGCGGCCGGTGTAGTAGCTGCTGTAGTGCGGCCGCTCGGGCAGATAGCCGACGCGCGTTCCCAGCCTGGCGCGAGCTGCGACGCCCAGAACGCGCACCGAGCCATGATCCGGCTTGAGCAGCCCCAAGATCTGGTGGATCAAAGTGGTTTTGCCCGCGCCGTTGGGACCGAGCAGCCCAAAAGCCTCGCCGCGCGCGACTTCCAGATCCACGCCGCGCAGCACATGCAGCGAGCCAAACGATTTATTCAGATTCGAGATCGAGATTGCGTGATCGGTCATGCGGTTGCCTTAGCGAAAAGTAAATAACAGGTAAATTATAATCCTCGATTGATGATTTTGCATAAGAAAACGTTGACTACAGGCTCAGGTTGTATCATCCAAAGGGCCGCACACCAACAGAGGATCTACGCCTGGCGCGGCGCTGTGTCTTCGGTGAGTGGGCGGCCAGTCAGCGTCACAAAAACATCTTCCAGCGTCGTGCGCGTGGGCACAATATCCTCGATCGACGCGCCATAGGCATACAGCGTCTCGATCAGCCTGGGCAAGACCTGTCGCGGCTCCGAGGTTCTGACCGCCAGCTCGTGATGGTCGTCGACGGCCGCGATCGCCACCTCGCGCACCGATGGCAGCGCCTGCACCGAGAGCGTCGCCCGTGGCGGGATCTGGCCGCGCACATGGATCACCTCGGTCGCCACTGCCTGAAGCTTCAGCTCGGCTGGCGTTCCCTGCGCGATCAGCCGGCCACGATCGATAATCGCCAGCCGCTGGCAGAGCGTCTCCGCCTCCGAGATAACGTGCGTGGTGTAGACGATCGTGCGGCCCTCGGCGTGCAGCTCGGCGAGCAGCGCGTGCAGTTCGCGGACGCTCGACACATCCAGCGTGTTGGTCGGCTCGTCGAGCACCAGGATCGGCGCATCGTTGACCAGCGCACAGGCAATCGCCAGCTTCATCTGCTGCCACGGCGCGTAGCTTGCCGCCGGTCGATCGATGAACTCCTGCATCTTCAGCCGATCCGCCAACCGCGCAATGCGAGTAGCACGCTCGCGGCGTGGCACGCGCTGCCGGGCCGCAGAAGACAAAAGCTGATCGCGGCCGGTTCGCCTCCCGGACAGCCTGCGCTCGTCCATGGGCATCGCGCCGATCGCGCTGCGTGCCTGCGCGGGAGCTTGAACCACATCGTAGCCGGCAGCTGTGATCGTGCCGCTGCTGGGCCGGAGCTGCGTCGTCAGGCACTTGACCAGCGTGGTCTTACCCGCGCCGTTTGGCCCGAGCAGGCCGAAGAATGTGCCGCGCTCGATGTCGAGATCGATAGCGTCAAGGGCGTGAACCGAGCGCCGGGGCTTGGCAAAAAAACCGTGTCGCTCGCGAACGTGATACGTTTTCGTCAGCTGACGAAGCTGGATATATGCTTGCATGGTTCTCCGCAGACCGGGCTGCGAGCTACTATGAGCGTACAGAAGGGGATTCCTGCATGATACACAAGGCGTTACGCAGGTATCCGGCGGATCTTACCACACTTTGTAGCTAAACGGTCATCACTCCTGAGGCATACGGCGATATTCTCAATAGTACTATAATCGGGTTACGATCAACAATTCTCAAACTATAGCCGGCAGTTCAGCAATAACAAGATACAAAAAACATCTATCGTGTAGGTACTTGATCGATAAATACTAGAAATATGTGTCTACAAGATCAGAAAAATCGCCTTTACTTCAACCATATTTACAAACTGTAGCGGTGTCATTCAAAACTCATTTATCCCGCTACCGAAGCTGAGCAAATACTGATATTATTGCACCAGCAGCAGGGCAGGGTTGCCGCGACCACGATCAACCAGCACCGCGATCGAGGTCGAGCTGCGCGGTCTCGGCATCTCATGAGATCGTAGCGCTACTGAACATCCATACGTGAAGCATCCCAATCCGATCCAAGGAGCATCTATGACCCGCGAGGACATCAAGGCGAAAACCCGTGATTTTATGGCGAAGTCTTTTCCCGCCCGTGAGATCGACGACGATCAGGACATTTTCGCGCTGGGCTTCGTCAACTCATTATTTGCCATGCAGCTCGTTATGTTTGTCGAAAACGAGTTTGGTATAACTGTCGAGGACGACGATCTGGACATCGATAACTTCCGCACGATCAACGCGATTGCCAATCTCGTCGAGAGCAAGCAGGCGTAGCTCGCCCTATGAAGGAGCCTCTAGCATGAGCGATCCTCACGCCACCACCGCCACTACCGATCAAGCCCCATCCCAGACGATCAAATGTGTTGTCTGGGACCTCGATAACACGCTCTGGCATGGCGTACTGCTCGAAGACCCGCAGGTCACGCTGCGGCCGGGCGTTGTCGATGTGATCAAAGCGCTGGATAGCCGGGGCATTCTCAACTCGATCGCCAGCCGCAACGACCACGATACCGCGATGGCCAAGCTCGAAGCGCTGGGCTTGAAAGAATATTTTCTCCATCCGCAGATCAACTGGAACTCCAAAGCCGCCTCGATCAAAGAGATCGCCCGGCTGATCAACATTGGTCTCGACACCTTCGCCTTTATCGACGATCAACCCTTTGAGCGCGAAGAGGTCCAGTTCGTGCTGCCCGAGGTGCGCTGCCTCGACGCTGAGGATCTTGACCAGATGCTGGATCTGCCGATGCTGAATCCGCGCTTTATCACCGAGGACTCCAGGCTGCGGCGGCAGATGTACGCCAGCGACATTCAGCGCGAGGAGGCGGAAAAAGAGTTCGTCGGCTCGAACGAGGAGTTTCTGGCCACGCTCGGCATGAGCTTTACGATCGCCACCGCGCAGGAAGACGATCTTCAGCGCGCCGAAGAGCTGACCGTGCGCACGCATCAGCTGAACACTACCGGCTACACCTACTCGTATGACGAGCTGAACGCGTTTCGGCAGTCGGATACGCACAAGCTGCTGGTGTCGACGCTGGTGGATAAATACGGCACCTATGGCAAGATCGGCCTCGCGCTGATCGAGTGCCAGCCCGAGATCTGGACGATCAAGCTGCTGCTGATGTCGTGTCGTGTGATGTCGCGCGGCGTCGGCACGATTATGATCAATCACATCTTGAGCCAGGCGAAACAGGCCGGCGTGCGGCTTCAGGCCGAGTTCGTCTCCAACAATCGCAACCGGATGATGTTTATCGCCTACAAGTTCGGTGGATTTAAAGAGGTCGAGCGGCGCGGCGAGCTGGTGATCCTGGAAAACGATCTGAGCCAGATTCAGGCGTTTCCGCCCTACGTCGAGGTGGAGATCGTCGAATAACCAGGTCCATTGATCCGCCAATAAACATCGCGAGACCGCCTCATTTAATTCTGAGGCGGTCTCGCGTCGTTCGGGGAGGCTAGCCGTGATAGTCGCCGCGCGCAACCGGTGGAATATACGAATCGAGATCCGCCTGCGGCAGATACACGGTCTGCCCGATCTCGGCGGAGCGGTACAGCGCCATCAGCATTTCCATGACGGCCACGCCATCCTCGAAGGTTTCGATCGGACGCTGGCCGCGCAGAAACGCCTGTACCATGTGCCGATTTTCTTCGGTGTAGCCATACACGCCCGCCTCGTCCTCGATCACCGGCATCAGCCCCTGCTCGGCGTTCTGCTTCTCGACCAGATCCTCGCCCTCGCTGCCGGTCACGTCGCGCGATAAAAAGACCTTGAGGCCGGTGTTCAACGAGCTGAACTCCATCGCATACTCGGGGCCGAGCAGCTCAAGCTGAATGCGCAACCCCGGCCCGACATAGGCCCACGAGGTCGAGGCTTCGATCATCACGCGCTGGCCCTGCTCATCTTCCAGCACCAGCGTACCGCGCGCGAAATCTTCGGCCGGACGGCGGCTATAGTCGACCTCGGCGCCCATCATCTGCTTGAGCCGCTCGACGTACTCCGGCCGCATCCACTTGAGCGTCGCGATCGTGGCGTTGGCGCTGACCAGCCTCAAGCTGCGCCGATCTTTGCCCGGCTCGGTCAGCAGGTAGCGCGCCACCTCGACGCTGTGACACATCATATCCGACAGCACGCCGCCGCCCTGTTTCTCGCCGAGCCAGAACCAGGGTTTGTGCGGCCCGCTGTGCTCCTCGGAGGCGCGCGCCAGATAGGGCCGGCCGGTAGCAGGCACGCCGCGCCGCCAGATAATATCCTTGCCGCGCTGGACCGCCGTCGAAAAGACCTGGTTTTCGAGGTAGCCGTGGTTGAGTCCCGCCTCCTCGGCCAGGCGCAGCATCTCGCGCGCCTCCATCAGATTGCGCGCCAGCGGCTTCTCGCAGGCAATGCCCAGCAGCGGCCGTGATCGCGCTTTGTTCGCCTCGGCGATCGTGCGCATGGTTTCAAGGCGCACGTCGTTGGGAGCCAGCAGCCAGATCGCGTCGATCTCGTCGGAGCGTACCAGCTCTTCCAGCGACGAGAAGGCCACGCAGGGACCAAGGTCCAGCTCGTTGGCCCGCGCTGCCAGCGCCTCACGATTCGCGGCCGTCGGGCTGAACACGCCGGCGACTACCGCGTTGCGCACGCCGAGCAGCGCCTGAAGATGAAAGTGAGCGATGAAGCCACTGCCAACCATGCCGATCCGCAGCCAGGCTTGAGATGAACCAGCAGTCATCGTTGTGCTCCTGAGGGATTACAGCGTTTTTCAGGATGATTGATCCATGGTCTGGAATCCACAGCAGCGAAAATAGCTGTGCGCATCGTGCGCGGTAATGCGATCCAACCCGATACTGATGGCTTCTTGGAGTGTCTCGATGGTGTCGGCACCCGCTCGGCGGAGAAAGGTCTTGAGCTTGGAAAAAGCCAGTTCAATCGGCGTCAGATCTGGCGAATACGCGGGCAAAAACAGCAACGTACAGCCCTGCGCTTCGACGAGTTGCCGCACGCGGTGGCTCTTGTGGACGGACAGATTATCCATGATCACAATCTGACCGGGCCGCAAGCTCGGGGCCAGCACGTCACGCAGATAGGCCTGAAATGCAGCTCCATCTACGGCCCCTTCGATCGTCATCGCGGCGCCCATGCCGTCACTCCGTAAGGCGGCAATCAGGCTCAATCGCGTGCCATAATTGCGCCGGGCTTTGGCATACGCCCGCTGTCCACGCGGCGCGCGTGCCCGGCGCGGCGTCATACCGAGGTGCGTGCCGCTTTCATCGATGACGACCACTTGGTCCATATCCAGCGTGGCGAGGAGCTGGCGAAAGGCTGCCCGCGCAGGTTCATCTCGCTCGACGGCCCCGAGCGTTTTTTTTGAGTGGCCAGCCGATCGCAGTGAGGGCGCGCCACATCGTACTGCTACTGACGTGCACGCCCTGCGTCTGCGCCCAGATCGCGACATGCTGCTCCAAGGTGGCATCCGCGAACTGCGCCACCTGCGCCCGGAGGGCGTCGTGGGCGTCAGGACCAATGGTGCGTGACCACTGCTGACGAACTTTGGGTGCGACACTGCCGGTGGTGCGATGTTGACGAATCCAGCGCTTGATACTGCCCTTACTGACTGCGAACAGGGTGACTAATTCGGCCTGGCTTTTACCGGCCGTCCATTGATGGATCACGCGCTCACGCAGATCTTGCGAATAGGCTTTCATACGCCTAAGTATGGATCATGTTGCCGCCATAGGCAACTGCTCTAGGATCAATCTACCTGAAAATTGCTGTAAAAAGGCGATCGAAGTTGCTGAATGTTGTAAAGCGCGACGTTTGATCGACTCCACCAACGCCTGCGCTCGACGACTCGCAACATCTTGAAATTTCGATGTGGGCCAGTTGACATGATGGGTGAAAGAACTTATATTGTT
>DASWTQ010000055.1:0-1505 GCA_036402055.1 Herpetosiphonaceae bacterium | reverse complement strand
CGGATCTCGGGCAGCGGCGCGTTCATCAGGGCGAAGAGCACCTGGAAGAGCGGCTGGCGGCTGCGGTCGCGCTCGGGTTGCAGGCGCTCCACGACGGCCTCGAAGGGCGCATCCTGGTGGGCATAGGCGTCGAGCGTGGTGGTGCGCACGCGGTCGAGCAGGTCGCGGAAGCTGGGGCTGCCGGCGAGGCTGGTACGCAGCACGAGCGTATTGATAAAGAAGCCGATCAGCGGCTCGGTCTCGGGCTGCGTGCGGCCAGCGATCGGCGTGCCGACCGCGATGTCGGATTGGCCGCTGTAGCGACTCAGCAGCACATACCAGCCGGCCAGCAGGGTCATAAACAAGGTGGTGCCGTGCTGGCGGCTCAGCGCGGTCAGCTGCTCGATTAGCGCCCGATCCAGCGCGACCGGCACCGTCGCGCCACGATGACTCTCGATGGGTGGACGCAGGTGATCGGTGGGCAGATCGAGAGTCGGCACGCCGGCGAGCTGGCGCTGCCAGTAGGCGAGCTGCGTCTCCAGCATGCCATCGGGGATCGCAGGATCGAGCCAGGTGCGCTGCCAGACGGCGTAGTCGCTGTACTGAACCGGCAGCGCAGGCAGATCGAGCGGCTGGTTGCGAATCGTCCTGATGTAGGCAGTCGCCAGCTCATTGACCAGCACACCCATCGACCAGCCGTCGGTGATGATGTGATGGAGGATCAGCACAAGCACATGCGTGTCGGGCGCAAGCCGAATCAGGCTGACGCGTAGCAGCGGGCCGGTAACGAGATCGAAGGGCCGCGTGGTTTCGTCCTGGATCAAGTGCTGGACCTCATGCTGCCCGTCGCCCGCTGCGGCCGTGAGATCGACGAACGTGATCGGCAGCGACTGGGGCGGCGCGATGCGCTGCAGGGGCTGCCCGTCGAACTGGGCAAAGGTGGTGCGCAGCGCGGCATGGCGGGCGACGACCAGATCCAGACTGGCCTGGAAGGCGGCAGTATCGAGCGGCCCCTGGATTTCCCAGGCGCCGGGCACGTGATAGCTCGCAGTACCGGGCTCCAATTGCTCGATGAACCACAGCCGCTGCTGGGCAAACGAGAGCGGCAGGGCGTCGGTGGCGGTGGCGGGCGTGAGCGGCGGCAGCGGGGGCAGTGCTTGCGCTTCGCGCTGGGCTTCGGTCACCACACGGCTGAGCAGGGCGATCGTCGGCTGCTCAAACAGCGTACGGACCGGCAAGTTAACACCAAACACGGTCCGCACGCGGCTCATGACCTGGGTCGCCAGCAGCGAGTGCCCGCCGAGATCGAAGAAGTTCTGGTGAATGCCCATGGCCGGCAGACCCAGCACCTGCCGCCAGATGTCTGCCAGCAGCAGTTCGACCGGTGTGCGCGGCAGCGACTCGGGTGACAGATCGGGCAGGCTGCCCCAGCTGGGAGCGGGCAGCGCCGCGCGATCGACCTTGCCGTTGGGTGTCAGCGGTAGCGTTTCGAGAGCCACGAACGCCGCCGGGATCATATGCTCGGG
>DASWTQ010000054.1:0-1928 GCA_036402055.1 Herpetosiphonaceae bacterium | reverse complement strand
TTATACATACATAACCCACCCCACGCTTCATTCCTCACCCCCCGCGAGGAGTTCACATGTCAGCTCGCACACGTCCTCAGCGGAGCATTCGCGGCCGAATCGTGGCACTCATCGTCGGCACCGGACTACTTGGAAGCACTCTGATCTTCACCTCCGTTCAAGCGTCCCCATACAGCCCCTACCAGAACGGCTTTACCTGGATCGCCGAAGCCTGTGCTGCGGAGCCCGAGACGACGCGGTCAAACGCGGAGTGTATCGCGGCTAAGTGCTTTGACCTGTACGCAACAGACCCCGATGAAGATGCCTTCAAGAAATGCGTAGATGGTGCTGAAGATCGTTTCCTTGGACATCGGCCAAAAGAACCTGTTCCCTTCCCCGCGCCACCGACCGCCACGCCGGCACCGATAGAAGCGTGATCGGCATCACCACGTACAATCGAATCTCTCACTCCTACCAGCGGTTCGTGCTCCAGGCATGAGCCGCTGATTTCGTTTGAGTGCCTGAGATGATGCTAGAATAGAGTGAGAGCCTGAGGTCGTCGCGGCTCGTCCAATGGCATGGCAAAAGGACAAACGGATGATGCGTGTTCGTAGCCGGGTGCTTGCCCGATTGTTGAAGCTGCCACCCGCCGAAACTACTGCCGTCGTGGTGGATCGCGATCTGCGCGTACCCATGCGCGACGGCACGGTGCTGCTTGCCGACCACTACTACACCATGCACCGCCCCACCGCTCCCACGATCCTGGTGCGCTCTCCATACGGACGCGGCGGAATGGTTGGACTGCTGTTTGGCCGTACCTTTGCCGAGCGCGGCTTCCAGGTGCTGATCCAGAGCTGTCGCGGTACCTTTGGCTCGGGAGGAACCTTTAACGCCTTCCGCAACGAAGAGCGTGACGGCCTGGATACGCTGGATTGGCTGAAACAGCAACCCTGGTTTGGGGGCGCGCTGGCAACCGTAGGCCCGAGCTACCTGGGCCTGGTGCAGTGGGCGGTCGCCGCTGAGGCAAGCGCGCTCAAGGCGATGGCGGTGCAGGTCAGCAGCTCGGAGTTTCGCAGCCTGGTCTATCCCAGCGAGTCCTTCGGCCTCGACACCGCGCTGACCTGGATTCAGTCTGTGTCACACCAGGAAGAAGGTCTCCTCCGCCAGCTCCTCGCCGGCCGTCGTCGCGCCAGAGAGATGCAGGCGGCGGCGATGCACCTGCCGCTCTGCGAGACAGACCGCATCGTTGCCGGCAAGCGGGTTGGGTTTTATCAAGATTGGCTGGAGCACACAGCCCCCGGCGATCCGTGGTGGCAGGAGGTTAATTTCAGCGACACGACCGGCACACTTGCCGCGCCCGTCAGCCTGATCGGCGGCTGGTACGACATCTTTCTGCCGCATATCCTCGCCGACTACATGCGCCTGCGTGAGGCAGGCCAGCGCCCGTATCTCACGATCGGGCCGTGGACGCATGCATCGCCGGGGGCGTTTCCCGTTATGCTCGGCGCTTCGCTGGCCTGGTTTCGGACGCATCTGCTGGGAGAGTCGGGGCTGCTACGCGAGTCGCCGGTGCGTGTGTTCGTCATGGGCCGCAACCAGTGGCGACATTTCCCCGACTGGCCGCCCGCTGGATACGCGGCGCAGCCCTGGTTTTTACAGTCCAGCAGCGGTCTTGCCACGCAGCCGCCCGGCGATGCCCAGCCGGATCGCTACCGCTACGATCCCGCAAACCCGACGCCCTCCGTGGGCGGCTCCAGCTTGAGCCGCAACTCGGGTCCCCGCGATAACCGCGAGGTCGAGGCGCGCCAGGATGTGCTCGTCTATACCAGTCCGGCGCTGGATCGGGATGTCGAGGTGATCGGCGCGGTGCGCGCTGAGCTGTTCGTCACGTCAAGCCTGCCGCACACTGATTTTTTCGTGCGCCTGTGCGATGTCGATCCCAAAGGCAG
>DASWTQ010000053.1:0-17617 GCA_036402055.1 Herpetosiphonaceae bacterium | reverse complement strand
CTCTTCGGCTACTTCACCTGGCACGCCGACGACTCGCCGCCGGTCAATCCGCTGGGCGATCTTTTCAAAAGCCAGGTCTGGCAGATCGCGCAATATCTGGGCGTGCCCGACGTGATCGTCTCCAAGCCTGCCAGCGCGGATCTGATCGTCGGGCAGACCGACGAGAGTGACTTCGGCATCTCGTATCGCGAGGCCGACCGGATTTTGTACTGGCTGCTGCAAGGCTACACCACAGAGCGGCTGGTCGAGCTAGGCTTCAAGCCTGAGAGCGTTCGGATCGTCACGCAGCGTGTCGGCTCCACCCACTGGAAGCGGCACCTGCCCAGCGTGGCCATGCTGTCGTCAACCGCGATCGGCGAGTATTATCTGCGGCCGTTGGACTATTAATCGCTTTGCTATGAGCGCGGCTGATGCTGCGCTCTCCCTTCACTCAGGAGGCCATCAATGGCTGGATTTGTCGAATCTGCCGCGCCGTTTCTGCGCTATCTCGAACACTGGCACGAGCATCTCAAGGAGGCGTCGCTGGACGAGCTGATCGCCGGCAAGCCCGAGCGCGTAGCCGTGGTCTGCGTGGATGTGATCGTGGGCTTTTGCAAGGAAGGCCCGCTGGCCAGCCCGCGCGTCGATACGATCGTCGAGCCGATCGTGCGGCTGTTCACGGCGCTGCATGAGCGCGGCGTTAAGCATTTTGTGCTGCCGCAGGACACCCACGAGCCGGACGCAGTCGAGTTTATGTCGTATCCGCCGCACTGCATTCGAGGCACGATCGAGTCCGAGACCGTGCCCGAGCTGAAAGCGCTACCCTTCAGCGACAGCTTCACGATCATCGAGAAGAACGCGCTCAGCGCCTTTGTCGACACCTCGCTGCCGACCTGGGTCCGCGAGCATCCCGAAGTCGATACCTACATCGTCACTGGCGACTGCACGGATCTTTGCACCTACAACCTGGCGCTGCATCTGCGCATGGACGCCAACGCGCGGCAGCTCGATCGGCGCGTGGTGCTGGCCGAGGACTGCGTCGATACGTTTGATATTTCGGTCGAGACCGCGCAGCAGCTCGGCATCCGGCCGCATCCCGGCGATTTTCATCACCTGGTCTTTTTGCATCACATGGAGCAGAACGGCGTCGAGATCGTCAAAGGGCTGGCGTAAATTCACAATTTGAGTTCGGAAACGGAAAGGACGCGGCTTGCCGTGTCCTTTTTGCGTTAAACGCTGGCCTACAGATTGAAGAGATCGAGATCAGAAACTGCAAACCAGGAGGATAAGGATGGACATTCGACTCGACTCGGCCATGCAAGCGCTCGATCCGAACGCCCGCAACGTGATTGTCGACGCGGCCATGCAGTACGTTCGCGACAAGCAGCAGGCAGCGCCGGATGCGGTCGCGCCTGCCAATGCGGGCCGCGCCAGCGACGAGCAGTTCCCGGCGCCGATCGACGCGATCACGCTGCTGGACACGACGACAACCAATGCCGTCACGATCTATGAGATCGAGCTGAGCGCCGGCGGCAACCTCGATCATGTCGGCGTGGAGATCGCCAACGATGGCACCGTACGTGTGCGCGGCGTGGAATAGAAGTTCGACAACAGATTCAGGCGTAGGGACACGCCAGTGGCGTGTCCTGCAATTAAAGCCCGGATATGAATTCCCAAATCAAGATCAGGGTGTGATAAATCACGCCCTGATCTTGAATATCACGTATTGAAATACAAAAACATGAAACGATGACACGAAGTAGGGGCGTATTGCATACGCCCCGCAAAACCTTTGCCGCGTAGCTACTCAGCCAAAATCAACATTCCCTGCATGTCAATCAACGTCTCCCCAAACAGCCGCCGCTGCACCAGCTCGCGATCAGCTTCAGTCAGGATCGACACGTCGCTTGCGCCAAGCTCGGCGGGCAGCACCAGACCCAACACACAGGAGCTGTCGAAGATTTCGAGGATCGCCGCGCTGCTGTCGTCGCCGCCGATGCGATTGATCACAATCTTGGCGCAGCCGGTGCAGCGATGAATCAGCATCAGTTCGCCGTCGCGCTCGCGAGCATACTTGTTCTTCGAGCGCTTGGTTGTCAGCCCGACCGGCTCCATCGCCGCGCGGCACCCCGACAGCCGATCGCCGGCCTCGAACCAGTCGAGATGCCGCGACCAGAGGCAGGCCGGACAATGGTTGCGGTTCTGCACGCCCGCGACGATCGGCGCGCATGAAACATATTGATGGCACTGAATGCACTTAAATTCCTGCTCGGCAGGACGAATGCGAGAAAGGCGAATCCGTGACTGTGATCGGCTATTGCGTGAATATGACACTTGTAAAACTCCGCACCTGGTAGCGAGCCGCCGCGCTGGCAGCGGCTTTGCACAAAAAACCAGCCACAGGTACCTCCCGTGGCTGGCGAAGATGTGCTTGCGCAGGTTAGAGCATCAGAAGATGCCATAGTGCTCAGGCTTTGGGCGTAGCGAGGCAGTTGAAATACCCGCTATTCACGCGCCACGGGGAGTGGTCACCCGTGGCGAAGATGCCGGCTTCTGCCTTGTGCTATATACGATCGCGTAACGGCCTGAAGAGCCGCACGCAGGCGCTGATCGGACGAATGCCGTCAGCAGGACGCACAAGGAGAAAAAGCTAGACTTACGCTTCGACCCGTGGGTTAGTCCACACCGATATGTAAGCCCGCACCGACATCTTGGTACTCATAAATTCCCTCACTACTTTAGATGTGATTCAATAGCGCCAGCATAGCGCCGATCATTCAGGCCCGCATGAGTCTAAGGGCGAAGAAGCTTAGGACCGATCGCCTACTTCTCGTCCTCGATAATGCGCAGATGCAGCTCCTTGAGCTGTCGCTCGTCCACCGACGACGGCGAGCCAAGCATCAAGTCCTCGGCGCGCTGCGTCTTCGGGAAAGCGATCACCTCGCGAATGTTGTCCTCGTCGGCCAGCAGCAAGATCAGCCGATCGATGCCGAGCGCGATACCACCATGCGGCGGCGCGCCGTACTCGAAGGCTTCCAGCATATGGCCGAACTTGCGCTGCTGCTCCTCGGGCGAGATGTTGAGCAGACTGAACAGCTTGGCCTGCACATCGCGGCGATGGATACGGATCGAGCCGCCGCCGGCCTCGTAGCCGTTGCAGATCAGATCGTAGGCTTTGGCGCGCACCTTGCCGGCATCCGTGTCCATGAGCGCCAGATCTTCGTCGCGCGGCGAGGTGAACGGATGATGCATCGCGTTCCAGCGGCTTTCTTCCTCGTCCCACTCGAACGCCGGGAAATCATAGACCCAGCCGAAGTGCAGCAAGCTCTCGTCGGCCAGCTTCAAGCGCTGGGCAAACTCGCGGCGCAGCTTGTCGAGCGAGGCCGCGACCACCGAGCGACTCGGATCGGCTACAAAGACCAGCAGATCGCCGGGCTCGCCGCCCAGCCGCTGCACGATCGCCTGCATCTGCGTGTCGTCGAAGAACTTGGCGATCGACGACTTCACGCCGTCGGCCTCCACCGCGATCGCCGCCACGCCCTTGGCACCGCCGATGCGCGCGACCTCGTTCAGCTCGTCGAGCTGCTTGCGCGAGTAGCTGCCGACGCCGGGAACGCGAATACCTTTGACCTGGCCTCCCTGCTCGATCGCGTTGGCAAACACGGCGAACTGCGAGCCGGCGACCAGCTCCAAAACATCGCTCAGCTCCAGGCCGTAGCGCAGATCCGGCTTGTCGGAGCCGTAGCGCTCGATTGCCTCCTGATAGGTCAGGCGCGGAAACGGCGTGATCACGCGCTTATGCGGCACCAGCGTTTGTACCAGCTCGGTGATCAAGCCCTCGATCAGATCCAGCACATCGTTCTGCTCGACAAAGCTCATCTCGATGTCGAGCTGGGTGAACTCGGGCTGGCGATCGGCGCGCAGGTCTTCGTCGCGCATACAGCGAGCGATCTGAAAATACTTGTCGAAGCCGGCGACCATCAACAGCTGCTTGAGCTGCTGCGGCGACTGCGGCAGCGCGTAGAACTCGCCGGGATGGATACGCGACGGCACCAGGTAGTCGCGCGCGCCCTCGGGCGTCGAGGCCATCAGCATCGGCGTCTCGATCTCAAGGAAGTCGCGAGCCGAAAGATAATCGCGCATAAACTTGATCGTCTGGTGGCGCAGAATAATGTTGCGCTGCATCCGCGATCGACGCAGATCGATGTAGCGGTACTTGAGCCGCAGCGTCTCGTCTTCGCCGCCCTCGCGGCTGACATAGAGCGGCGTTTGCTTGGCCGGATTGAGCACCGTCACATTGGTTGCCACAACCTCGATGCCGCCGGTCGCCAGCTCGGTGTTACGCGACTCGGCCGGCCGCTCCCGAACAACGCCAGTGATCTGGAGCACAAACTCGTTGCGCGCCTGCTCAAGCGCGGCGTGAGCCTCGGGCTGAGTGGTTTTGTCGGCGACCACCTGGGTCATGCCGTAGCGGTCGCGAAGGTCGATAAAGATCAAAGGGCCGTGATCGCGGCGGCGGTTGAGCCAGCCGGTCAATGTTATGGTCTGGCCCGCGTGTTCGGCGCGCAGCGCGCCGCACGTATGGGTTCGCAGCATGAATCTCTCCTGAACAAGAATGACGTGTATTATAGCGGACAGCGTTGGAGTAGCAATGCCTGCGTTGCCGGATCGATGCATTTATGCTATAACTCGGGCCCTAGACAGGCAGCGCGGGCTACGGGCGCGCCTCAGCAGTTTATATGGGGGCGATGCCGCCGTCATATACCAGGAGAAAGAGAAGGACCGTATGCGACTTATCAAACCGATTGGCCTTATTGCGCTCTTTGCGATCACGCTGGTGTCGGTCCAGGCAGCGCCGCCGGCCCAGCGACAATATATCGAGAGCGTGTCGGGCTCGACCCAGAATGTGAAATTCCCCAGCCTGGCGCAGGCCGGCAATCAAGTTGCGGTCGCGTACAGCACCGGCGATGCTGTGCTGGCGATCAAGAACGGCGGCGGCCAGGGCTTTGCCTCAAAGACCGTCCTGGGCAAGACCGGCAATCCCTCGTACTTCAATCACGCGGTCGCGGCCGGCCCCAACGGCACCGGCGACTTCCGCAGCGCCTGGTCCGATAACGGCGATCGCATCATGTACAACGCGCCGGGCATCGGCACACGAACCGTGGCCTCGGGCCTGGGCTTCGCGCACTTTGTCGACATCGCGGTCACCGGCAACGGCCGTACCTTTATCATCTGGCGCAACCAGCTGGGCAATACAGTCGGGCTTCAGCTCAGTTACTCCGACAACGGCACCGACTGGACCGGGCCGATCCTGGTGACGAATCAGGCCGAGCCGCTGGGACGGCCACGCATGGCATCCGGGCCGAACAACAGCCTCTACCTGATCTTCGGCAACGCGAAGGGCGACATCTTCTCCGGTGTCTGGAACGGCAGCAACTTTGTGCTGGCGGGAGCGACCAGCGGCGGCGGCTTCGAGGCTGATCCGACGATCACGGCCGCGCCCAACGGCGGCGTTTTCGCCGCGTGGCGTGTGGTTGGCGTCGGCTCGTTCTGGGCCGAGCGCACCAGCGGTGGCACCTGGAACTTCAGCCCGCTGGGTGGTGGCGATGCCGCCGGCTCAGTGGCGATCGACGCCGACGCGGGCAGCAACCTGCACGCCGCGTGGTCGAGCAAGGCGACCGGCAGCTGGGAAGTCTACTACTCGGCACGGCTGGCTAACGGCGAGTGGACATCACCCGAGAACGGCTCGGCCAACGGCGGCGCCTTCGACGTGAACGTCGATGTGCTGGGCATCGCCAGCGGAGAGCTGGCCGGTCATGTGGCGTATGAGGCGTTCGTGCCGTCCGGTCCCGACATCCGCTTCTCGCGCTTCGTATCGCAGGGCGGCGCGCAGCCCACACCACAGCCGACGCCACAGCCCACGCCGCAGCCCACGCCTACGCCCTATCCGAACACGCGCTGCTTCCCCGAAACCGGACAGTGCGCCGGTGGGCGGCTGATCGAGTACTGGGACCAGAGCGGCGGTCTGCCGGTCTTCGGCTATCCGCTGGACGCCGAGTCCGATCGCCAGACGCTTGATGGCCGCTACCGCATGCAGATCTTCGAGCGCAACCGCCTGGAGCTGCATCCCGAGAAGCCCGCGCCCTACGATGTGCTGCTCGGACGGCTGGGCGGCGATCTGCTCTATAAACAGGGCCGACCCTGGGAAACGCTGCCGCGCGAGGAGCCGCGCGCCGGCTGTCGGTACTTCGCCGAGACGCAGCACAACCTGTGCGAGCCGTTCCTGAGCTACTGGCGATCGCACGGCCTTGAGTTCGGCGATCCCGGCGTCAGCGATCGCGAAAGCCTGGCGCTCTTCGGATTGCCGCTGACCAGCGTCAACGTCGAGCAGAATCCCGACGGCTGGACCGGCCAGACCCAATGGTTTGAGCGCGCCCGCTTCGAGTTCCACCCCGAGAACAACGCTCCCTTCAAGATCTTGCTGGGACGCCTGGGAGCCGAGACGCGCTAAGCTCGACCTCCGTTCGGGAACATCCGTAGCATGGAGCACAGCCACGATCGTTTGATCGTGGCTGTGGCGTTTTTGACGGAATGGTTGGATCTAACGCGACACCACGTCCGAGTCGAGCGCCTGCTCGGTGACCGGCGCATTGGGCGGCGCGTAGTCTCCACAGATCAGCTTCTCGGCGATGCGCGCCGACGAGAGCACGCCCGGCAAGCCCGCGCCTGGATGCGTCCCCGCGCCGACGAAGTACAGATTCGGAATATCCTCGCTCTGATTGTGCGGGCGGAAATACGCCGACTGCGTCAGGATCGGCTCGACCGAGAACGCGCTGCCCAGGTACGAGTTAAGCGTGTCGTGGAAGTGCTGCGGCGTGATCATATGCTCGGCGACCAGATGCTTGCTCAGGCCGGGCAGATAGCGCTCCTCCAAAAACTGCATGATCGTATCACGGTAAGGCTTGGCTGCTTTAGACCAATCAGTCCCCGAGCCGAGATGCGGCACCGGCGACAGCACGTAGAACGCATCGCAGCCGGGAGGTGCCAGCGACGGGTCTGTGAGCGTGGGCACATGCAGGTAGAGCGAGAAATCTTTGGCCAGCTGCTTTTTGGTGAAAATATCGTTCAGGAGCGGCTTGTAGCGCTGTCCGAGGATAATATCGTGATGCTTCAGCTCGGGACCGTCCGTGCCGCGATACTGCCGATCCGTGCCGAAGTAGATCACGACCAGCGACATCGAGTAGCGCGTGCGCGCCAGCCGGTGATCGCTCCAGCTTGGCCTGGCCTGGGCTGGCAGCAGCTTGTTGTAGGCAAACGCGACCTCGCCGTTGCACACCACCGCGTCGGCCTTTTCGATCGTGCCGTCTGCTAGCTGCACACCTTTGGCCTTGCCGCCCTCCACCACGATCTGCTGGACCTCGGTGTTCAGCCGCAGCTCGCCGCCCAGTTCCCCGAAGAGCCGCACCAGCCCGTTGATGATCGCGCCGGTGCCGCCCATCGCAAAGTGCACGCCCCACTTGCGCTCAAGAAAATGAATCAGCGTGTAGATCGAAGTCGTCTGGAAGGGATTACCGCCGACCAGCAGCGGATGAAACGACAGCACCTGGCGCGTGCGCTCGTCCTTCACGAACTGGCTCACAAAGCCGTACACCGTGCGATACGATTCCAGCTTGACCATGTCGGGAATAATTTTGATCATGTCCCAGGGCTTGAGAAACGGCTGATCCGCCAGCCGGGTAAAGCCCACGTCGAAGATTTTCTCGCTGCGGCGCACAAACTCCTGGTAGCCCGGCACATCGTCAGGATTGAAGCGGCCGATCTGCTCGATCATGCGCTCGCTATCGCCGGTGTAGTCGAAGTGCGAGCCATCATGAAAAAAGATGCGGTAAAACGGATCGACCGGCACCATTTGTACGTAATCTTCAGTGCGACGACCAGCATCCTGGAATAGCTCTTCGATCAGCCACGGCGCGGTGATCACGGTCGGGCCGCCGTCGAACTTAAAGCCGTTCTGCTCGTAGACATAGGCGCGTCCGCCGGGCTTGTCACGCTTTTCAAGCAGCAAAACATCATGACCGCGCCGTTGCAGCCGAACAGCCGTCGCAAGACCGCCAAAGCCGCTGCCAATAACAATGATGCGCATAGTAGCTCCCGCTCCAAATGAGAACAAAGGAACAAACGAACAAGGGAACAAAACGAGAACCTAGAACCCAGAACCTAGAACCTAACGAAGAACAAGAGCACGATCAAGCCTCTACGCTTTCCCCTCGCCTGTCGCAACCGACGGGTACCCTCTGGGTGCAGCCGGCCGAGATTCGGGGAAGGGGACGCCCGAAGGGCAGGGGTGAGGGCCTGTTCTCTGTTCTCTGTTCTCTGTTCTCCTTCTATATAGTTATAGCAGCATTCATGGAACAAACCGGATATTCGATGAAATCCAGGACTAGCGCGGCGTACGTAGAGTATTTTATAATTGGTGTACCATGTCAGATACAAGTCTTGAAGCAACTGAAG
This sequence comes from Herpetosiphonaceae bacterium, assembly GCA_036402055.1. Taxonomy (GTDB): domain Bacteria; phylum Chloroflexota; class Chloroflexia; order Chloroflexales; family Kallotenuaceae; genus LB3-1. The sequence continues at coordinate 9,127 of DASWTQ010000053.1, read as the reverse complement.
AAGTACGCGGCCTGATTCGTGCAGGCCGCGCCGCTGTGCGCGTGGGCGACTACGATGCCGCCCGAACGACCTTTGAGCGCGCGCTGGAGCTTGCTCCCGCCAACCAGGAGGCGATCGACGGGTTGCGCGACGCTCAGCGACGTCTGGGCATGTCGCCCAGGCCCACCGGCGACGAGCAGGTCGAGTTCTGCTACCGCCACCCCGACACCGAGACCGCGCTGCACTGCACGTCGTGCGGTCGCCCGATCTGTGTGCGCTGCACGACGCCCGCCGCCGTGGGCCAGCTCTGCCCGGAGTGCCGCAAGGGACGCCGCGCGCCCAACTACAAAATCTCGCCCGCCAGCCTGGTCAAAGGCGCGATCGTTGGGCTGGTGGTCTCAACCGTCGTGGCGACGCTGATCGGGTTTTTCGGGGGAGCGATCGGCTTCTTCCTGTTCTTTATCCTGTTCGCGGTCGCGCCGGCTGCCGCCGAGATGATCGTGCGCAGCGTGGATTGGGCAACGCGCAACAAACGCGGCCGTCCCATGCAGATCACGGTGGCAGTGGCGATGATCATCGGCGGTCTGATCGCCTACCAGCTGACCTTCGCGGCCCTGCCGATCGGGCTGTTCCTGCTAATCGGCGTCAGCACCGCAGTTGCACGACTGCGCTAGTTGTATTAGGATGTGCGCCCTGAAACACCAGGAGTGGATCAGGGAGTTAAACAATGATCAAACTACGACTCATTCTTGCCGGCGCGCTTCTTCTACTGGGGCTCGCGGCCTGCAACAGTGGCACAACACCCACGCCCGGCGCAACAGCCGAGCCGGGAGCAAGCGCTCCGGCGGGAACCATCACCCAGCCGACGTCGAGCATCACATCGATCCCGGAGAGCGAATATCCGGCTCCCAGCGTTGGGACACAGGGAGGCTATCCATCGCCCTCGTCGTCGCCGTAAGTTGCACTAAGACGTGCTGAGTGGTATACTTATGCAACGTTATACGCCGTTTGTGAAAAGTGGGTGTCCCCCACTTTTCGCGTTGTTGACGGTTTAAAGCGTAGAGAAGGAAACCATGAAAAGCGATTTCTACGCCGCAATTTCGCAGATCGCGGCCGAGCGCGGAATTCCCCGCGAGTCGGTGCAAGAAGTAGTTGAGCAAGCGCTGGTCACCGCCTACCGGCGCTATTTAGGCAATAACCCGCCGCCCATGGAAGTATCGGTCAAGATCGATCCCGTGAGCGGCGAGGCGCGCGTGTTTGCGGAAAAGCAAGTTGTAGAAGATGTTGACGACGATCGCTTTGAGGTCGCGCTCGATATTGCCCGCCGCATCCGCTCCGACGCCGAAGTCGGCGAGATGGTGATGGTCGAATCGACGCCAAACGACTTTGGACGCATCGCCGCGCAGACCGCCAAGCAAGTCGTGTTGCAGCGCATCAAAGAGGTTGAGCGCGATCACGTCTACGGCGAGTTCATGGAGCGCGAGGGCGAGATCGTCACGGCGCAGGTGCAGCGCCACGCCAAAGGCAACGTGATCCTGGAGATGGGCAAGGCCGAGGCGGTGTTGCCGCCCAAAGAGCAGAGCCCGGCCGATCGCTACTATCCCGGCCAGCGGATCAAAGTGTATTTGCAGGAGATCCGCCGCGAGGAGCGTGGCCCTCGGCTGATCGTTTCGCGCTCACATCGCGATCTGATCAAGCGCCTGTTCGAGATGGAAGTGCCCGAGATCTATAACGGCGCCGTCGAGATCAAGTCGATCGCGCGTGAGCCCGGCGTACGCACCAAAGTTGCTGTCGCGGCACGTCAGGAAGGCGTCGATCCGGTCGGGTCGTGCGTCGGCATGCGCGGCATTCGCATCCAGAACATCGTCAACGAGCTGAACAACGAAAAGATCGACGTGGTTCAGTGGTCGCCCGATATTCGCACGTTTATCTCGAACGCGCTCTCGCCCGCAACGGCCGTCGAGGTTCAGCTCAACGAAGAAGAAAAATCGGCAGTCGTGATCGTGCCCGACAAGCAGCAGTCGCTGGCGATCGGTAAGGAAGGCCAGAACGTGCGTCTGGCGGCCAAGCTGACCGGCTGGCGCATCGACATCAAGAGCGCGTCGGAGCTACTGGAAGAAGAGCGCGAGATGGCAGAGGCCCGCGAGGCGGCGCAGGCCGAGGCGCTGGCGGTCGAGTCGGCGCTGGCGATGGCTAAAGTCGAGCATCGCAAGGTCGGCGCGAACAGCATGGTCCGCTACCAGAACATCGATCTGGGGCCACTGCCCGCCGAGCTGGTCGGTAAAACCGTCGATGTGCGATCGGTGCAGGACAAAATCAATATTTATTACAACGACAAGCTGATCGCCAGCTATATCTTCGAAGAAGAGGAAGAATAGCGACGACGAGAAGAATATACAGACTGCTGGTATAATAGATTATGTCTGGTTATTCGTATTCTCAGATCTAGCTCTTTGTGCTATGGCAAAGCAGCAAAAAAGTCCACGGCAGCGACATGTTCCGATGCGAACCTGCATCGCCTGCCGAAAAGTCGACGCGAAACGCGGCCTGGCCCGGCTTGTGCGCACCCCGGAAGGCCGCGTCGCGATCGATGCGACTGGCAAGCGGCCAGGACGCGGCGCGTATTTGTGCGCCGAGCGTGGATGTTGGGAAACAGCGCTCAAGCGTAAAGCAGTTGAGCGCGCACTAAAGATCGAAACGCTTGATCCAAGCGATCGTCAGATGTTGAGCGAGCACGCCGGGACTTTGCCATACGGTAGCGATGCAGATAAAGTTGATCCAGTATTGGTATCGGCTATGTGAGCAAGATTGATTTCTAACATCATTTGTACATATATAACTGAACTTAAGGGGAGGCGCACGCAACGCATCCCCTTTGTTCTTGACGAAAGGAGCGCGGCATGAGTATTCCGCTGAAACGACCAGATGCTGCTACAGGGGATGATTCAACCGCTCGCACCGAGCGAGCGCCCGCCAAACCAGGAAACACACCACGCCCACAGAGCAGCGGTCAACGCCCAGCTCAGCCACAGCAACGCCCACAGGGCGGGAGCGGACAGCCGCAGGGCAACGGAGGCCAGCGTACTCAGGGCGGCGGCCCGTCGCAAGGTGGCGGTGGCCAGCGACCTGCCGGCGGTGGTGGACCACGGCCGCAGGGCAACCAGGGCGGTGGTCGGCCGCAGGGCGGTGGTGGCGGCGGTCAGCGCACTCAGGGCGGTGGCGGTGGTCGTCCATACCAGGGCGGCGGTGGTGGCGGTCGTCCTCAGGGCGGCGGCGGTGGCCGTCCGCAAGGTGGCGGTGGCGGCGGTCGTCCGCAGGGTGGCGGCGGTGGCCGACCCCAGGGCGGCGGTCGTGGTGGACAGGGTGGCGGCGGTCGCTATGGCAACCAGGGCGGTGGTCGCGGCGGTCCCCAGGGCCGTGGCGCGCCAGCCGCAGCGCCGGCACCACGCGGCCCCGTACGCCCGCGCGGCCCGGTTGAGCTGCCGCCCACGATGACGATCCGCGAGCTGAGCGAAGGCCTCGGCGTCGGCGCGTCGGACATCATGAAAGAGCTGCTCAAGAACGGCATCATGGCCAACATCAACGCGCAGCTCGACTACGAGACCGCAGCGCTGATGGCGGCTGAGTTCGGCATCGAGACGACCGAGCTGCTGCCTGAAAAACAGGCCGGCATCTTCGAGTCGATCGAAGAGGTGATGGCTGCCGAAGAGCCCGCCGAGCTACGCCCGCGCCCGCCGGTGGTGACGATCATGGGCCACGTCGATCACGGCAAGACCAAGCTGCTGGACGCGATCCGCTCGACACGCGTGGCGGAAGGCGAGGCCGGCGGTATTACGCAGCATATCGGCGCGTACCAGGTCGAGGTGCACGGGCGCAAGATCTCGTTCCTCGACACGCCGGGCCACGAGGCGTTCACGGCCATGCGCGCGCGTGGTGCGCAGGTGACCGACATCGTGGTGCTGGTGGTGGCGGCCGACGACGGCGTGATGCCGCAGACGCTTGAGGCGATCGCGCACGTGAAGGCGGCGAAAGTGCCGATGATCGTCGCGATCAACAAGATCGACTCGGCGGGCGCGAATCCCGACCGCGTGCGGCAGGAGCTAGCCTCGGCCGACGTGCTGGTCGAGCAGTGGGGCGGCGATGTACCCAGCGTCGAGGTTTCGGCCAAGCTGCGCAAGAACATCGACGGCCTGCTGGAGATCATTCTGCTGGTGGCCGACATCGAGGAGTTCAAGGCGAATCCCGAGAAGCCGGCGGCCGGAACGATCGTCGAGGCCGAGCTTGATAAGAATCGCGGCCCTGTCGCGACGGTGCTGGTACAGAACGGCACGCTGCGCCCGGACGACATCGTCCTGGTGGGCGCGACCTACGGCAAGATCCGCGCGATGTTCAACGACTCGGGCAAGCGCCTGCGTCACGCCGAGCCCTCCACGCCGGTCGAGATCCTGGGTCTGACCGATGTACCGAAGGCCGGCGACATCTTGCAGGTGGTGCCGGATCTCGGCATCGGGCGTGAGATCGCGGCGCAGCGGCAGCGGGCACGTCAGGCCGAGCAGATGGGCTCGCAGACCAAGGCGGTCAGCCTCGACGATCTGTACTCGCGCATCCAGGCCGGGCAGGTCAAAGATCTCAACATTCTGCTCAAGGCCGACGTGAGCGGCTCGATCGGCGCGATCGAGCACTCGCTGAAGCAGATCAACTCGAAGCATACCGAGGTCCAGCTGCGGATGATCCACACCGGCACCGGCGCAATCTCGGAGTCGGACGTGAACCTGGCGACGGCGTCGAACGCGCTGATCATCGGCTTCAACGTGCGGCCCGACCCGGCGGCGCGCAAGCTGGCGGATCAGAACGGCATCGAGATCCGGTTCTACAACATTATCTACCAGCTGATCGAAAACCTGGAGCAGGCGCTGGTGGGTATGCTGGCGCCGGAAGAGCGCGAGGTGATCAACGGCTTCGCCGAGGTGCGCAACACCTTCCGCCTGCCGACGCGCGAGATCGTGGCCGGTCTCTACGTCACCGACGGCAAGATCAACCGCAACGATCTGGTGCGCGTGCTGCGTAACGGCGTGGTGATCCACGACGGACGGCTCTCGTCGCTCAAGCGCTTCAAGGACGATGTTCGCGATGTGCAGAGCGGCTACGAGTGCGGCGCGATCGTCGACGGCTTCCCGGATGTCCAGGACGGCGACACGATGGAGTTCTACCGCAAGGAAAAAGTAGAGCGAACCGCCTAATATAAGAACCAAGAATTAAGAACTAAGAACCAGGAATCGATCGACCAGACCTTGGGTTCTTGGTTCTCGGTTCTTGGTTCTTCCTTGGAGCCTATGTCAAAACGAACCGAACAAATTGGCGACGAGATCCAGCGGATTCTTGGCGAAGTCATTCAGTCGGAGGTCAAAGATCCACGCGTCGGCTTTGTCACCGTGACGGGCGTGACGATGACCCCGGATCTGCTGCGCGCCAACGTGCGGATCTCGGTCCTCGGCGACGACCAGGAGCGCAAGACGACGATGCAGGCGCTGGAGCGGGCCAAAGGCTTTCTCAGGCGGCGTGTCGCGGAGGAGCTTTCGCTGCGGCAAACGCCCGAGCTGAAGCTGCACCTCGACACCTCGCTCGACCACGCGCTGCGTATCGGCGAGCTGCTGCACCAGATCGACGAGGAGCGCAAAACCAATCCGCCGAAGCTCGACGACGAAACCGAGTAGATGGTCTTCAAAGAAGCAGAAGTTGCAAACTTTTGCTTTTTTGTTGTGCGCCATGTTCGGCAAGCTGATCATCCGCATCGACACGGCACCAGGCGTGCTACTATACACGCAGAGCGAACTTAAGCGCGGCATTAGCAGCGCGCTGATGGACTATAGAGAGAGTGTATGCTGTATACAAACGCCGAACTAGCCGCGCCTGCGATCGCCGATTGTGTGCGCGATAAACGTCATCTGCTGCTGATCACGCATGTCAACCCCGACGGCGATGCGATCGGATCGCTGCTGGGCCTGGGGCTGTACTGGGAGCAGATCGGCTTTAAAGTGACGATGCTCGCGCCCACGCCGCTGCCCAACTATACCCGCCGGCTCAAGAACGTGGAGCGGATTCAGGTGTATAGCGAGACGCCCACGCTGCCGCCATCAGTCGATCTGATCGCGCTGGTCGATACCGGCGATGTGCGGCGGATCGCGCGCATCTACGAGGAGCAGGCCGACTACGTCAACGCGCGGCCGATGATCATCATCGATCATCACGCGACGAATACCGGCGAGGGCACCGTTAATCTGGTCGATTCGACGCTCTCGTCGAACTGCGAGCTGCTCTATCATCTGCTGCGGGCCTGGGATGCGCGCATCACGCCCGACATTGCAACCGCGCTGCTGCTGGGCATCACCACCGACACCCAGAGCTTCAAAACCTCCAACACCACGCCCTCAGCCCTGCGCGCCGCCGCCGATCTGATCGAGCTTGATGCTGATCGGACGCTGATCATGCGCGATGTGTACTCCAACATTCCCTTCGAGACCGCCAAGCTGCTGAGTCTGTCGCTGGCTGAGCTGAAGCGCGACGGCCCGATCGCCTGGACGTATGTCTCGCAGGAGATGCAGCGGCAGACCGGCGCCAACGACGACGCGACCGACGAAGTCACCGACTATATTTCGAATCTGGGCGGCCTCAAAGCGACACTGCTGCTCAAGGAGCGCCGCGACGGATCGGTTAAGATCTCGCTGCGCTCGATTCCCGGCATCGATGTGTCGGCGGTAGCGCAGCACTTCGGCGGCGGCGGGCATCGTCAGGCGGCGGGCGCGACACTCAGCGGGCCGCTGGCGGATGCCGAGCGCCGGGTGCTGGAAGTCTTGCGCGCCACGGTAAGCGCCGCAGGCGATTCGGCACAATAAAGGCGCATGTTATAATCTGGAAGCAACGTTATGACGTTTACCGGCATATATACGCAGACTACGAGGAGGTAGTATGCTCACTCCGTACAGGAACGAACCATTCACCGATTTCGGCGTCGAGGCTAACGCTCAGGCGATGCGCTCTGCGCTCAATATGGTCAAAGCTCAGCTAGGCCAGACCTACCCCTTGATCATCAACGGCCAGCAGATCGCCACCGACGATACATCGACCTCGATCAATCCCGGACGGCCAAGCGAAGTCGTCGGCAAGTTTGCCAAAGCTACCGTCGATCACGCCGACCAGGCGATCGAGGCGGCAGCACGGGCGTTCGAAACCTGGCGCTTTGTCGCGCCGGCTGAGCGTGCGAACTACCTGTTCAAGGCCGCAGCCGTGATGCGCCGCCGCAAGTTCGAGCTGTGCGCCTGGCTGGTCTACGAGGTTTCCAAGAGCTGGGCCGAAGCCGACGCCGACGTGGCCGAGGCGATCGACTTTTGCGAGTACTACGGCCGCCAGATGGTTAAGCTCGGCGGGCCGCAGGACGTCGTCGACGTGCCCTGGGAAAACAACGAGCTATTCTATATTCCGCTGGGCGTGGGCGTCGTGATTCCGCCCTGGAACTTCGCGCTGGCGATCATGGCCGGCATGACCAGCGCCGCGATCGTGGCGGGCAATACTGTCGTGCTCAAGCCGGCCTCGACCTCGCCGACGATCGCCGCGCAGTTCGTCAGGATCATGAACGAAGAGTGCGCGCTGCCGCCAGGCGTGCTGAACTTCGTCCCCGGCCCCGGCGGCATCATGGGCGACGCGCTGGTCGATCATCCCAAGACTCGCTTCATCGCGTTCACCGGCTCGAAAGAGGTTGGCCTGCGCATCTTCGAGCGTGCCTCGGTGCGGCAGCCGGGCCAGAACTGGCTCAAGCGCACGATCATGGAGATGGGCGGCAAAGACGCGATTGTGGTGGACGAGACCGCCGATCTGGATCTGGCGGCTGAGTCGATCACCTTCTCGGCGTTCGGCTTCCAGGGCCAGAAGTGCTCGGCCTGCTCCCGCGCGATCATCGTCGAGAGCGTGTACGACGAGGTGCTGCGCCGCGTTGTCGAGCGCACGCGCAAGCTGACCGTGGGCAATCCGGCCGAGCAGGGCACCTACATGGGCGCCGTGATCGACAAGAACGCCTTCAACAAGATCAAGGAGTACATCGACATTGCCGCGCAGGAAGGCCGCGTGGTGCTCGGCGGCGAGACCGACGACGGCTCCGAGGGCTACTTCATCCCGCCGACGATCGTTGCGGATGTGCCGGAGGACGGACGCCTGGCCTGCGAAGAAATCTTCGGGCCGGTGCTGGCCTTCATCAAGGCGCGCGACTTTGAGCATGCCGAGCAGATTTTCAACGGCACCGAGTACGGCCTGACCGGCGGTCTGATCTCGCGCTCACGCGAGCGCATCGAGCGCGCGAAGCAGACGTTCCATGTCGGCAACCTGTACCTGAATCGCAAGATCACGGGCGCGCTGGTCGGTGTGCAACCCTTCGGCGGCTTCAACATGAGCGGCACCGATTCCAAGGCGGGCGGGCCGGATTATCTGCTGCTCTTCACGCAGGCCAAGACCATCACCGAGCGGTATTAGTTTAACTGGCCCTCACCCCGCTTCGCTCGGCTCAGCACCCCTCTCCAGGCCCAAAGGGCGCCCCCGACAGGAGAGGGGTTTGCTATTCCTGCTTCCTCAACACCACAGCAAATAATCTCTGCTCTAAACATCTTTTGCCAGTTTCGATTAGCAAACACAACAACACGCCGCCCCAAACTTGAGGCGGCGTGCGGAAGATTGGTCTACGTCAGATGTTAGTTGACGCCGACTGCCGTCCAGGCCTGCGCCGTGGCGTTGTACTGCGCGCTGCCGACACCGTAGAGATCCGCAGCCGACTCCAGGGTCTTGGCGCGGACATCGCGGAAGTTGGCGCTCGGGAAGAGCTTGACCGTCAGCGCGCGGAAGAAGATCCGCTCTGCCGCAGCCCGGCCAATGCCCGTCACAGCGATGCCCGATGTGCGGTTGGTGCCGCCCTCGGCCAGCAGGTAGAACGCCTGGTTCTGGATGCCGCTGTTGATGTGCACGCCGCCGCTGTCGGACTCGGTCACCCAGTAGTTCGGGCTTCGCATCCGATCGGGGTGGCCTCGCGCGGGCGGGTTCGCCATGTTGCGCAAGAAGCCGGTGCTCAGATCCTCGCCGATCAGCCAGCGCTGATTCGGCGCGTCGT
>DASWTQ010000052.1:0-2784 GCA_036402055.1 Herpetosiphonaceae bacterium | reverse complement strand
AGACGATTCGCAACTATGTCAGCCGCATCTACCTGGCGCTGAGCCTTACCTCGCGCGCCGAGGCGGTGATCTGGGCCAGAGAGCGCGGCCTCGGCAACGAGTAGCGAGCGGGCCGCTTTCCGCGCCGCTGCGGCCATGAGTATGCCTATACCGGTTGGAAAAAGTATAGCTGTGACTAGCCCTCGACGGCTCCTGTGTGGTGTACTGGATCGTGTTCCCCTAGCAGATGCGGGAACTGAGCCGCCACGAGGAGGTTGATGTGGCTACTGCTGTTGAGACCATGACCGTCCAAGCGCCCGACCCGATCGCCGTTCCCGGCCCGCTGGCACGGGCGCTCGTCGAGCGCGATCAGGCGGTGTTCGCTCCCTGTGCCGGAAGAGCCTATCCGTTCGTGATCGAGCGCGGTGAAGGCTGCTACGTCTGGGATGTTGACGGCAACCGCTATCTGGATCTGAACGCCGGCATTGCGGTCGTCGCCGCCGGTCACTCGCACCCTGCGATCGTCAGCGCGATCCAGGATCAGGCCACACGCTTTACGCATATGGCCGGAACAGATTTTTATAACGAGCCGATGATCCGTCTGTGCGAAAAGATCGAGTCATTGATGCCGCGCACCGGGCTGGGCCAGACAACCGGCCGCGACTGGCAGGTATTTTTGTGTAACTCGGGAACGGAGGCCGTCGAGGGCGCGATCAAGATGGCGCGCTATGTGACCGGCCGCCAGGGGATTATCGCCTTTTTCGGCGCGTTTCACGGTCGCTCGTACGGCTCGCTCTCGCTGACGGCGGGTAGCTCGAAGCAGCGGCACGGCTATTATCCGCTGGTTCCCGGCACCTACCACAGCTTCTTTGCCAATCCGTACCGCCGCCCATTCGACGTCGCGCCTGAGCAGGTGACCGAAGCCTGTCTCGGCTATCTTGAGCAGACGCTGCTGCGCACGATTGTCGGGCCGCAGGATGTCGCCGCGATTATTGTCGAGCCGATCCAGGGCGAGGCCGGCTATGTGGTGCCCGCGCCTGGCTTTATCAGCGGCCTGCGCGAGATCTGCGATCGGCATGGTATATTGCTGATCGCCGACGAGGTACAGAGCGGCGTCGGTCGCACCGGGAAGATGTGGGCCTTTGAGCACGAGGGCATCATTCCCGATATTGTCGCGTCGGCCAAAGGGCTGGGCGGCGGCATGCCGGTCGGCGCGGTGATCGGACAAACGCCTTTGATGCAGCGCTGGATCGCCGGCACGCACGGCAACACCTACGGCGGAAACGGCGTCGTCAGCGCGGCCGCCTACGAAACACTGGCGCTGGTCGAGCAGGAACTGACCGCGAATGCCGCCGAGGTTGGCGCGTATCTTCAGAGTGGCCTGGCCGATCTTCAGCGCCACTACGACTGCATCGGCGATGTGCGAGGACGCGGCCTGATGATCGGCGTTGAGTTCCAGTCTGTGCCCGGCACGTCGCTCGACGGCGCGGCAATGGCGCAGCAGATCATGGATGCAGCCTTCAAGCGCGGCGGTCTGCTGCTGATGGCCGGAACATCCACGATCCGCTTCTGCCCGCCGCTGACGCTCACCAGGGCGCAGGCCGACGAGGCGCTGGCGATCTTCCGCGCCGCGATCGACGACGTGCTGGCCGCGTAACGTTTGTTCACAGCGCGCCATCGGCCGGCGCGGAGCACTTGAGGAGGAAAGCTCACCACATGGCGATCGACGTCGCACCCTGGAGGCGCTTTGCGCTCCTCAAGAATCGTCCGCTGATGGCGCTGATGCTGGGACACCTGACCGTCGACTCGTACGTCGGCCTGTTCCCGGTGCTGTATCCGCTGCTGATCGACAAATTTGCGCTGGATCTCAAAACCGTCGGCCTGCTGACGCTGGCCTACTCCGGCGTTGCATCGCTGGCCCAGCCGTTCTTCGGCTGGCTCGCCGATCGCTACGGGACGCGCCGGATCGGGCTGGCGCTGATCTGGACGGCGGTGCTTTTCGCGACGATCGGCTTCGCGCCGTCGTTCGGCATCGTGCTGGCGCTGGCGGCGGCTGCCGGTCTGGGCTCAGGCGCGTACCATCCGTTTGGCGCGCTGATGGCCCGCGCGGTCAGTCCCGATCAGCAGCGCAACACCGCGATGTCGGTCTACGTCACCGGCGGCACGGTCGGAGTCGCGATCGCGCCGCTGTTTGGCGCGCTGATCTTCTCGCTGCTCGGGACGCGTGGCACCGCGCTGATGCTGATCCCCGGCGTGTGTATCGCCGCGTGGCTGCTGGCCGAGCTGCGCTCATTCCGGGTTGCCGCGCCCGCACTGGAGCCGGCCCAAACAGGCGCGGTGCGCGCCGTGCCGCTCATCCCGATGATCGCCGTCGTGGGCGTGATGATGTCGCGCACCTGGACGGTCTACAGCATTGAGACGTTTATTCCCAGCTGGTACAAATCGCTGGGCTACGAGGCAGGATTCTACGGGCCGCTGGCGGCGACGGTGGTGCTGGCCAGCGCCGTCGGGACGCTCGGCTCGGGCTCGCTGGCGGATCGCTACGGACGGCGCGGCGTGATTATCGGCTCGCTGGTACTAACAATTCCGGCGCTGCTGCTGTTCGCTCAGTTCACCGGCCCGATCGCGTTTGTGACCGCTGCGCTGATCGGCCTGAGCGCGGCTTCGACCGGCCCGCTGATGCTGGTGATAGCGCAGCAGCTGATGAACCGGCGCGCGGGCATGGCCTCGGGCTTGATCCTCGGCATCGGGTTTCTCACCGGCGCGATCGGCGTGCCCATCACCGGCGCGATCGCCGACAGCTTC
>DASWTQ010000051.1:0-2010 GCA_036402055.1 Herpetosiphonaceae bacterium | reverse complement strand
GAGTGCCCAGCGTTGCGCCGGCCGCCAGCAGCGTCGAGATCGTGCCGTCCGCGACCGCCAGCTGGAGCGCCTCGCTCGACGCCGGAACGACCATCATGCGTACCTGAGGATTGATGCGCCGCCCGCGTAGAATGCGCGCCGCCGCCGCCATATCCTCGTGCCGGCCGTTGGTGCACGTGCCGAGATAGACGACATCCACGTTGACGCGGCCCAGGTTGCGCAGATCGGTGACGTTGTCGACGTGATGTGGCGCGGCGATCTGTGGATCGAGATCGTCGAGGTCGATCTCCAGCGTGCGGCTGTATGTTGCGTCGGGCTCGACCGATAGCCAGGACGGTACGTACTCGTTGGTCAGCGCCGGGCCGGTGGGCGGCACGATGCCAGCCTTGCCGCCGACCTCGATCGCCATCGTCGTCAGCGTGGTGCGCTCGCCGATCGAGAAGCTGTCGAAGCCGTGATACTCGATCGCCTGGTAGGTCGCGCCGTCGGCTCGCAGCTCGCGGGCGATCTTGAGCGCGACATCCTTGGCCGTGACGCCCGTTCGTAGTCTGCCGCGTGCCTGGACGCGGATCGTCTCGGGCACACGCAGCCAGGTCTGGCCCGTCGCCAGTGCCAGCGCGATGTCGGTCGCACCCATGCCGGTGCCGAACGCACCAACCGCGCCGTAGGCCGTCGAGTGCGAGTCCGAGCCGACGATCAGCAAGCCCGGCCGCGCCAGTCGCTCTTCGATCAGCACCTGATGCGCGATGCCACGCCCGACATCGAACAGATTAGGGATCTGCTGCGAGCGCGCCCAGCCGCGTAGATTATTCTGCGACTCCGCCGTCTGGAGATTGGCCGCTGGAGCCACATGATCGATCGCCACCGCGATACGCTCGGGATTCCACACGCGCTCGGCGCCGAGCTGCTCATGCAGAATGCGAATCACGCTCGGCGCGATGCTATCGTGAACCATCGCCAGATCCACGCGCGCGGTCACGACTTCGCCCGCCTGAACCGTGCGACCTGCGGCGTGGGAAAGGATTTGCTCAGCCAGTGTTTGTGCCATCTGTAGACCTCATGTTTGAATCGTTGCCGGTTGCTTTTGGATTTTGGGTGCGCGAAACGACAGCCGTGCCGCAATCGGCACGACCCCCATCGAGCGCGTTTTATTTGGATGCGATGGAAACGGGAGCGCTATGTGGGACGACGGCGGCGTCTCCCGGCAGTGCATGCGCCAGCAGCAGCGCATCGACCTCGGTGTCGGTGAGCGGGCGCTCGTCGGCGTGGGATTTGATCTGCTGTGTGATCGCTTTGAGCGTGGCGTCAGACAGATCCAGGCCCAGCAGTCGTGCCCGGTGCGCGATCGCATTGCGGCCCGTCAATCGATGGCCCAGCAGCACGTCGCGGCCACGGCCAAAGACCTGCGGATCGAGGACTTCATACGCTTGGGGATCGCGCAGGACCGCGTTGGTGTGCAGCCCGGCCTTGTGGGTGAACGCGGTCTGGCCGGTGATGCAGGAGTTGAACGGGATCTCGACGCCGACGATCTCGGCGACCAGCGCGTCGAGCGGCCCCAGCAGCGGCAGGTTGTAGCGGCTGACTAGCTCAGGAGCGGACAGATACAGCCGGGCGATCAGTCCCGACAGCGACGTGATGCCGTTGCGCTCGCCGATGCCCAGCACCGTGGTGTCGATGTGCGTCGCGCCGGCCAGCACCGCAGCGTAGGCGTTGGCGATCGCGCAGCCGCCGTCGTTGTGGCCGTGGAACTCGATGTCGCAGCGCACGGCCGCGCGCACGTGCCCGACCAGCTGCTCGACCTCGCGTGGCGTGGCGATGCCGACCGTATCCGCGATGCCGACACGATCGACGCCCAGCGCGTCGACGGCGGTATAGATGCGAAACAGATCGGCCGCATCGCTGCGAAACGCATCCTCGCACGAGAAACGGACCTCGACGTTGGCCGCCTGCAAAAATGCGATGCAGCGCGCCGCTTCTTCGAGGATCTGCCCGACGCTCCGGCCGTGGCTT
>DASWTQ010000050.1:0-18986 GCA_036402055.1 Herpetosiphonaceae bacterium | reverse complement strand
TCCGACCGACAAGGCGATCGACATCGGCGCGATCGTAGCTCCGGTGCAGCTTGAGAAGATCCAGAAGCTCGTGGCGCAGGGCCAGGATGAGGGCGCGACGATCTGGCAGCCGTCGTGGGCCTGTCCGACCGAGGGCTACTTCTTCCCGCCGACGCTCTTCACGGATGTCGCGCCCGCCGCGACGATCGCGCAGGTCGAGATCTTCGGGCCGGTGCTGGTCTCGATGACCTTCCGCACGCCCTCGGAGGCGATCGCGCTGGCCAACAACACGCGCTTCGGTCTGGCGGCCAGCGTGTGGAGCGAGGACATCAATCAGGCGCTCGACGTGGCAGGCAAGATCAAAGCCGGCGTGGTCTGGATCAACAGCACTAATCTCTTCGATGCGGCTGCGGGCTTCGGCGGCTACCGCGAGAGCGGCTACGGGCGCGAGGGCGGCAAAGAAGGACTGTACGAGTACGTCAAGTTTAAAGAACAGAGAACAGAGAACAAAGAACAAAGGGAAGAATCAAGCCAGAACCAAGAACCAAGAACCAAGAACCAGGAGTTGGCGGGTGAGGGCCAAGCCACCAACGGCCATCGCAACGGCCCGACGATCGGCTTTCCGGCGATCGATCGCACGCCCAAAAACTATGTTGGCGGCAAGCAGGCGCGGCCGGACTCAGGCTACAGCCGGCCGGTCTACGATCCGCAGGGCAAACTGATCGGCGAGGTGAGCGAGGGCAACCGCAAGGATATTCGTAACGCCGTCGAGGCGGCCAATGCCGCAGCCAAATGGGCCGAGCAGACCGGCCATGCCCGCGCGCAGATCATCTACTACATCGCCGAGAATCTGAGCGCCCGCGCCGGAGAGGTCGCCGATCGCCTCCGAGCCCAGACCGGACGAGGCGCCGACTCGGCCACGCAGGAGGTCGAGCGCACGATCGAGCGGCTGTTCACCTACGCCGCCTGGGCCGACAAGCACGACGGCGCGGTGCATCGTACGCCGTTTCGCAATGCTACGCTGGCTATGCCCGAGCCGATCGGCGTGATCGGCATCGCCTGCCCCGACGAGTACCCGCTCCTTAGCTGCGTTTCATTGCTGGCTCCGGCGATCAGCATGGGCAACACCGTGGTGCTGGTGCCGTCCGAGCAGCACCCGCTCTCGGCCACGGATCTGTACCAGGTCTTCGACACCAGCGACGTTCCCGGCGGCGTGATCAACATCGTCACGGGCGCGCGCGACACGCTGGCGAAAGTGCTGGCCGAGCACAACAACGTCGACGCGATGTGGTACTTCGGTGGACAGGACGGCTGCGCGATGGTTGAAAAAGCCTCGGTGAGCAATCTCAAGCGCACCTGGGTTTCCAGCCGCCCCCGCAGCTGGCTCGATCCGCAGCCGGGCGAGAGCGAGGTCTTTTTGCGCCAGGCCACGCAGATCAAGAATATCTGGGTGCCGTACGGGGCGTAACGAAAGGAACAAAAGATCGAAAGAACAAAGGAACAAAGGAGAGAACAAAGAACCGGGACGAACAAGCAAACAAAGAACAACAAGTAGCCTGCCGCTTTGTTCCCTTGTTTCTTTGTTCCTTTGTTTGCCGATAGGATGAGGTCACGAACCAGGAACTCGAAACTCAAAGCGCGAAACGAGGTTGCAATGAACGTACAAACCTTGATCCTGGCCGGAGGTCGTGAGCGTCGGCTGAGCATTCTGGCGGCACAGCGGGCCAAGCCCGCGCTGCCCTTCGCCGGCAAGTACCGGATCATCGACTTTGCGCTCTCGAACTGCGTCAACTCCGGCCTGCGTCGGGTTGCCGTGCTGCCGGACTACCGCCCACAGCCGCTGATCGATCACCTGGGCCTGGGCGGGCCGTGGGATCTGGATCGACGCCGGCCAAACGGCCTGTTCATCTGGCAGCCGTTTCGCGACGAGTTCAGCGAGGACGTGTATCGCGGCACTGCCGGTGCGCTATATCAGAACCGCCGCCGCCTGGCTGAGAGCAACAGCGACGTGACGCTCGTGCTGGCTGGCGATCAGGTCTACACCTGGGACTACCGCCCGCTGCTGCAACTGCACCAGGATCGTGGTGCCGACCTGACGATCGGCGTGGTCGATGTGCGGCCCGAAGAAACCTATCGCTTCGGCATGGTCACCAGCGATGGAGACAACCGCGTCGTCGCGTTCCACGAAAAGCCGCGCCAGAGCGAAAGCACGATCGGCTCGATGGGCGTGTACGTCTTCAACACCGCCAAGCTGCTGCGACGACTGGAAGAAGACGCCCGCGATCCCGCCTCGTCGCACGAGATCGGGCTCAACCTGATTCCGCGCATGGTGCAGCAGGATAACGTGTACGCCGAGCGCTTCACCGGCTACTGGCAAGATGTCGGCAGCTTGCCGGTCTACTGGCGCGCACAGCTCGATCTGCTTGAAGAAGAGTCGGCGCTCAACATCTCGAATCCGCGCTGGGTGATCCACACCCGCAGCGAAGATCGGCCGCCGGTCAAGCTGCTGCCGGGAGCGCAGGTCAAGCGCAGCCTGATCTCAAACGGCTGCGTGATCCACGGCCAGGTGATCAACAGCGTTTTGTCGCCGGGCGTGCGTGTAGAGCCGGGCGCGGTGGTGCGTGACTCGATCATCATGCTGGATACGGTGATCGGCGCGAACGCGGTGGTGGATCGCTGCATCATCGACGAGAACACGCGCATCGGCGAGGGCGCGCAGATTGGTAGCGGCGACGATATGCGGCCCAACATCACCGAGCCGGGTCACATCACCGACGGCCTGACCGTGATCGGACACCACGTAGAGCTGCCGGCTGGAGTCGTGATCGGGCGACACTGCCGGATCGACCCCGAGGTGGCGGCAACCGATCTGCCGGGACAGGAGATTCCCAGCGGCACCACCGTGATGCGGGCGCTCTCGTTCGCGGTGTAACGATCACATCGATTAGCTCATGGGGGCGTATTGCTTTGATGCATACGCCCCGAATGATTCTAATGCTTACGCCTGCAGCGATGCTATGGAATGCGCAACGTCGTCAGCAGCAGCGTATGCGCGCCATCGACCTCGGGTGGCAGCACAGCGCCGCCCTTGAGCGGCAAGCGTCTGCCCTCGGCCAGCTGGTAGACGCCGAGCGCCACACGATATTCTCCGGCCGGCAGATCCGCAGGCAGCGGCAGCGCCAGTGGTCGCCCGAACTGCTGCCCGGCCTGCCACTGCGGAAACAGGCCATCGTCGAGCGGCAGATCGACCTGGGAAACTTTGCTGCCGTCCGGCGCCAGCACATGCACAAAGAAGAAGACACCGCCCGGCTGATCCGCTTGAATATTCCAGGACGGCGTGATCGTGAGCGTGCTCTGGAGCAACTCTTGAGCATAGCCGCGCAGATGCAGGCCAGCGCCGAACACCGCGTCGACGGGCTGATCGAACGGTCGCGGCAGCTGGTGAATTGTCGCGTACTCGATGCCGTGTTTGCGCACGGTGTAAAGCGGCGGCGTCTGCCGAACGTACGCCTCAGCCTCTGGCGCTTCCTTGCGCTGAACACTGCGCGAATAGAGCACGGCGTAGCTGCTCAGCTGGCGCACAGTCACCGCATCAAGATCTCTGACCTGCTGTGGCACGAAATACATCAGCGTCGGCGAGATCCAGGAAAGAATCGGGCCGTTGCCGACGTCGGGACGATTGCCGAGCCACGCGCCGGCATCCTCCAGACCTTCACCCCAGCCTACCAGCAGCACGCGCTGCGCCTCCGCCCCTCCGCCCAGCAGCAGATTGAAATACGCCAGGTAATAGTTGTGATACGCCAGATCCGTCAGCAGCAGCGGCAGACACACCAGCGCCAGCCCGGCCGCCTGAAGCCCCGATCGCAGCGTGGACCCGAGCACAGCTCCCCACCGCTCCAGCCAGCTCCCGATCCAGCTAGCCCCGGCTACCAATCCAGCCGCCGCCAGGATCTCGGTCGCGGGCCAGATCGGCAGCAGGTAGCGATCGAACTTTTTGGCTCCCGCGCTCAACGCCAGCCCGAACCAGAGCGCGAACAACAGCAGGATCAGCAGGATGCGCCGCTCACGGCTGCGCTCCCGTAGCGCCAGCGGCAGCAGCAGCAGGCCGAGCAGCGTAAGCGGCGTGTTGCGCCACAACACGACAAGCGGATAGAAGATCCAGCCCGGATCGCCGATCGGCTGGCCCAGAAAATAGTTGCCCGAATGGTGCGGCTGTCCACCATTCACCAGCACCTCGCCGATCACGCGCCCGAGCGCCTCGACCGGCTCGACCCACATCGCGGGCCAGACCGCAAAGATCGTGAGCGCCGCGCCGCCAAACCAGATCAGGTAGCGGCCAATCGCCCAGCGCAGACGCGGCCAGATGCCGGTAGTCGGACCGAACCCGAGCAGGAATAATCCCGCCAGCGGCAGCCAGGCTAGCGCCGGCCCTTTCGACAGTAGCGCCAGACCGGCGAGCACGCCCGAGCCGGCCAGCGCAACAACGTGGGCTCGCGGCCCGAAGCGCGGCGCGGAGTCGGCGGCTGGCTCCTCGTGCGTCGCCTCGATCGCGATGATCAGCAGTAGCAAGCTCAGCGTCATAAACGAGGTTAGCAGCGCGTCCACATGCAGCAGGCGGCTGTGCGCGATCAAAAACGGCGAGGCGGCCCACAGCAGACCGGCCAGCAGCGCGGTCCACGGATTGAGCAGCCGCCGCAGCGCAAGGTAGCCCAGCACCACGGTCGCGCTGTTGACAACTACCAGCGGCAGCCGCAGATACGAGAGATAGCGCGCGCCGTCGCTAAAGCCGGGCTCGCCAACACCCGCCTGCAAGCTCAGCCAGCGCCCGATCCCGCCCAGCCAGGTCGTCATCACGCCGGGATGTCCGGTCAGCAGCGTGCCGGCCCAGTTGTGATCGACCAGCGCGGCGGCGAAGAGGCGTACTCGCAGCTGCCAGTGATAGGCCTCGTCGATCGTGTAAAAATCGGCGAGATTCAGCGCCCGTGGCACAAACGCGATCAGGCCCAGCAGCAGCGCCACCAGCCAGGCCGAGGAGATCAGCGACCGCAGCCAGCCCAGCGATCGATCAGAGGAAGAGGCTTTTATCCGCTCAGCTATCATGCTCAACGCCAACCATGTCAATGCACATGGCCGGCCGAACACCGCAGGAAACATGCCGAGACGCAATTATAACACTACGAATTGTGGCATTCTCCGCAGTGGATCGTTACGACGCGCAAATCTATGCTATAGTGTGCGCACCCCTCAGACGCAGGCACATCTGCGAACTCCCAAGCCTATCTGTCCGACAACACAAGGAGCAGGGTGAAGACAATGATGACAGCCCAGTTCGTTCGCGGCAGGAAGCTCGTCTCTGCGGTGGTCATGCTAGCCCTGGTGGCCGGCGCATTAGCTCTGGCACCGGCAGCCAGAGCCTGGCTGGGCTTCAGCCTCTGGTACACAAGCCGGTCGGCAAGCTCGGTGACGATCAACTGGACGGTACGCGGGCAAGAAGACTCGCCGACCACCGGCGCGGATGTAGCGCGTCTCTGCTGGAAACCCAGCACCAATCCCGCCTACTACCCCTGTGACGTGAACCAGCGGACGATCTACCAGTACTCCTCGCCTGGAACAACTATGTCCTACAACATTACCGGCCTGACGTGCGGCGAAAGCTATCAGGTGATGGTCGCGCAGCCGTACGTGCTTCAGGTATCCTGGGATTGGCACGAGCAAACGATCACCGTGCCGGCCTGTGCCGTGCCCTAGCTCCACCCGGCAAAACATCACATGCTTGATCAGCAGCCAGCGGTACGCGCCAACGCGTGCCGCTTCTTTATGCGCCAGGCTCTTGATTGTAAACGTGTTAATCTTTAAGTGACCGCTGAAATCAGTGTCTGCGCTAGCAAAAGGAGTAACTCTCACGTGAAATCTTCCGACAAAGCATCTAAGGAGCTGCCGATCATGGCGTTTGCGCGGCAGCAAGATTGGGAGCAGTGGCTCGATCAGCATCACGCCGACTCGCCCGGCGTCTGGATGCAGATCGCCAAAAAAGCCTCGGGGATCGAGTCGGTCAACTACACCGAGGCGCTGGACGTGGCGCTGTG
This sequence comes from Herpetosiphonaceae bacterium, assembly GCA_036402055.1. Classification (GTDB taxonomy): domain Bacteria; phylum Chloroflexota; class Chloroflexia; order Chloroflexales; family Kallotenuaceae; genus LB3-1. The sequence goes on along the minus strand of DASWTQ010000050.1, from coordinate 12,921 downwards.
CTACGGCTGGATCGACGGGCAGAAAAAAACCTACGACGAGTCGTCGTTCTTGCAGAAGTTCACGCCGCGCACGCCGCGCAGCACCTGGTCCAAAGTCAATCAGGGGAAAGTCGCGGCGCTGATCGAAAGCGGCAAGATGCAGCCGGCGGGCCTCAAAGAGATCGAGCGAGCCAAGCAAGACGGACGCTGGGAGGCGGCCTACGATTCGCCGAGCCGCGCCACGGTGCCGGAAGATCTGCAAGCTGAGCTTGACAAACATCCGCAGGCCAGCGCCTTTTTCGCCACGCTCAACAGCCAGAATCGCTTTGCGATCCTGTTTCGCATCCACACGGCGAAAAAGCCCGAGACGCGCGCCCGGCGGATTCAGCAGTTTATCGAGATGTTAGAAAAAGGGGAAAAGATCTATCCGTGATTAGGGGTGAGACCTAAACGGGGCGTATGCAATACGCCCCTACGACCGTTCGATCGATTAGACTTGAGTTAGAGCGCGCTGTCGTTCAGGTCGTCGTGGAGCACCTCGCGCGAGCGCCCGCCCTCAGCCGGCCCGACAACGCCGCGCTGCTCCAGCATGTCGATCAGCTGCGCGGCCTTGGAGTAGCCGATTCGCAGCCGCCGTTGCAGCAGCGAGGCCGAGGCGCGCTCATGCTGGCGCACCAGCTGGATCGCTTTGGGCAGCAGCTCGTCCTGCTCGTCGGCGTTGAGCTGGCCGCTGTGCGAGTCCGGCAGCGGCGAGACCGCCACAACCGGTTCCACGGCTGCCGAGTCCGTAGCGGCCGGCCCTGTGGCTGCCGACGCGCCATCCTGCCCCTCACGAACGATCGGCTTGAGCGGGAGCGGCTTCTTGCCCGGCGCGGCGCTCGGCTCGTCGCTCGGCTTTTGGGCCGCACGCCAGAAGCGCGTCAGCGACTCGATCTCGCGATCCGAGACAAACGTTCCCTGCACGCGAATCGGCTTGGGCGCATCCGAGGCCAGATAGAGCATATCGCCGCGACCGAGCAGCTGCTCAGCGCCGCTCTGATCCATAATCACCCGCGAGTCGATCTGCGACGTGACCGCGAAGGCCATGCGCGTCGGAAAGTTGGCCTTGATCAGGCCGGTGACCACATCCACCGACGGCCGCTGCGTCGCCAGGATCAGATGAATACCGATCGCGCGGGCCATCTGCGCCAGGCGGCAGACCAGCGTCTCGACCTCGTCGGGAGCCATCATCATCAGATCCGCCAGCTCGTCGATGATGATCACGATGTAGGGCAGCGGCTCCAGCCCCGCGCCGCCTTTCTTGGCCACCTTGTTATACGACTCGATGTTGCGGTAGCCTTTTTGCGCCAGCAGCTTGTAGCGCCGCTCCATCTCGCGCACGGCCCACTTGAGCAGACTCACCACGCGCTCAAGCTCCGTCACCACCGGCGCGAGCAGATGCGGAATATGGTTATACACGATCAGCTCGACCATCTTGGGATCGACCATGATGAACTTAAGGTCTTCGGGCGTGTACTGCATCAGCAGCGTACACACGATCGAGTTGACCGCCACCGACTTACCCGAGCCGGTCGAGCCTGCGATCAGCAGGTGCGGCGCTTTGGTAAGGTCCGTGACCACCGGCGTTCCCGACACATCTTTGCCCAGCGCCAGCTTGAGCCGGCCTTTATGCGCCGAGAACTCGTCGGTGTCGAGCACTTCTTTCATGGAGACCGAGGCGATCGCCATGTTGGGAATCTCGATGCCGATGTAGGACGTGCCCGGGATCGGCGCTTCCAACCGGATCGACGGCGCGGCCAGGGCCAGAGCCAGATCTTTTTCCAGGCCCGTGATGCGGCTGACTTTCACGCCGACCGCCGGCTGGAGCTGATACTGCGTCACCGCCGGGCCGGGATTCATCCCCACCACCTGCGCCTCGATCTTGAACGAGGCCAGCGTATCCTCGATGATCCGCGCCTTGGAGCGCTTCTCGTTATCGTCGACCTCGTTCTCGCTGAAGTTGTCGAGCATCGCGACCATAGGAATCGGCCAGGCCTGGCGCGGAATGCTGGCGTCGATCTCGGCGATCTCCTGATCGACCGTCTCCTTATCCGCAGCGGCAGCTTCTACCTTGGCCTGCGCGGCCTTGGACAGCGGAGCGGAAGCCACGGAACCGGAGGAAGCGGAGGGAACAGGTGCCGCGCCCGTCTCGGCCTTGATCTGCGACACATCGATGCGCTGCGTCTCGGCATTAGCCAGCGCGGCCCGCTTGGCGCTGATCGGCTCGCCCTTGGCCGCATCACCGCTGATCGCGCCCTGAGACTCAGGCCGATTGAACAGGCTGGCCTGCGTCGGTCGGGCCGCGATCGGGGTGAAGATCATCTGGCGCTGAAGCTCGTCGTCGGTAGGCGGTGGCGGCAAGGCCGGGCGATTCTCGGCGAGCTTCTGGCCACCGTTGAGCGCGGGTCGCGGCGCGCGCTTGCTCTTCAACTCCTCGGCGTACGGCACCGGCTCGGGCTCAAGCTCGGCGTCGGGATCGATCACTTCCAGCTTCTCGCCCCACAGCAGCAGCCACAGGCCATGCGCACCGGCCTGAAGTCGGCCAAAGATCTGGCGCAGCGTAACATTGAAGGTCAGCATGACGCTGAGCACAAACAGCAGCGTCAGCACCACGCCCGCGCCGGGAGCGCCAAAGGCGTACATCAGCCCCAAATCCAGCGCGCCGCCGATCGATGTGGGCGCGTCCAGGCCATCGTCGTAGATGATGCGCGTGCTATTCCACTCGACAGCCGACATCAGCACCAGCGCCAGCAGCACCACGCCAACCACGTTGCCGCCGGTGATCGGCGCGTCGACAAAGCGCTCCTGCACCAGGATCAGACCGCCGACGACGAGAAACAGCAGCGGCAGCACAATGCCGCTCTGCCCGAACGCCGCCTGGATAAAGCCGACCACGCCCTTGCCGACCACGCCGGGCTCGGCGCTCATCAGGAGCACCATCAGCAGCAGGCCCAGACCGATAAGCACGAACGCGAACAGCTCGCGCTGCTGCTGAGGCGAAAACCAGGGCTTGTGCCGGGTCGCTGTGGCTGCTTTGCGCGTCGAAGTGCTGCGGCTACCGGCGCTGCGACTGCGCGTCGACTTGCGCGTCGGCGTACCGTTTTTGGCGGCGCGGCCTGTCGATGATTTAGGCTGTGTTCGCTTTGAAGCCATGGTTGCTCATTTCCAGGCGCTCGCGCCGCTGTGTAGACGGGGTGAGAGCCGCTTATACCTCCATCACCACGGGTAAGACCATCGGCCGGCGGCGCGTCTGCTGATACACAAACTCGCTGACGGTATCTTTGATCTTCCGCTGGAGATAGGTCAGATCGGTGCTGCCCACGCCACCACGACCGTCGTAGTCGGCGAAATTATCCAGCGAGTCGCGGACCCGCTGCTTGGTGCTTTCGATGATGTCCGTAGACTGCCGCAGATGCGTAAAGCCACGACTGACCAGATCCGGCCCCGCGATGACTTTGCCGGTGGTGCTGTCCACGCTGACGACGACCATCAGGATGCCGTCTTTGGCTAGCATCTGCCGGTCGCGCAGCACGGCGTTGGTCACATCGCCGCCGATCGCGGTGCCGTCGACATAGATCAGACCGCCCGGTCCTTTGCCGGTGATCTCGCCGTAATCCTGGCTAAACTCCATGATCGAGCCGGTCTCCGGTAGCAGCACCTGCTCATTGGTGTAGCCCATGCTCAGCGCCAGCTTGCGGTAGATCGCCATGTGACGATAGTCGCCGTGGAAGGGCACGACGTACTGTGGCCGCAGCAGCGCCAGCGCCATCTTCAACTCTTCCTGCGCGGCGTGTCCCGACACATGGATCGGCGAATCGGAGCCATAGACGACCTCCGCACCCAGACGGTAGAGATTGTCGATGACCTTGTGCACCGAGGTTTCGTTGCCCGGAATTGGCGTCGCCGACACGACCACGGTATCGCCCGCCTTGATCTTGACGTGCGGATAGTCGCGGTTGGCCATACGCGCCAGCGCCGCCATCGGCTCGCCCTGACTGCCGGTACAAACCACCACAACCTCGTCGTCGCGATACTCCGACATCTGGCTAGGCCGGATCAGCACGCCCTCGGGAACGCGCAGATAGCCAAGCTCCTGGGCGATCCGCACGTTGTTTTCCATCGAGCGACCGGCGGCCACGACCTTGCGCCCATAGGCGTCGGCGGTGTCGATCACCTGCTGCACGCGCGAAATATTCGACGCAAAGGTCGCCACGATGATGCGGCCCTGCGCGATCGCGAAGATACTATCGAATGCCTCGCCGATCACGCGCTCGCTGGGCGTCACGCCCTTGGACTCGGCGCGCACACAATCCGTGAGCAGCAGCAGCGGGTTGCGACGGCCCAGCTCAGCCATCTTGGGAACGTCGGTCGGCCAGTTGTCGACGGGCGTATGATCGAACTTCCAGTCGGTCAGGTAGACCACCAGTCCGGCCGGCGTGTTGATGCCGAACGCGACAGCATCCGGGATCGAGTGCGCGATATGGAACGGCTCGATCGTGAACGGCCCGGCGGTGTACTTGCCGCCCGCCTCGATCGTGCGGCGATCGACTTTGTCGAGCAGCTTGTGCTCTTTGAGCTTCGGCTGGATCAGGCCCAGCGTCAGCGTGGTACCGTAGACCGGCGGCAGATCGATCAGCGGCAGCAGATAGGGCAGCGCGCCGATATGGTCTTCATGGCCATGCGAGATAAACACGCCATGAATCTTGACATTTCGCTCTTGTACATAGGTTACATCGGGCAGGATCAGATCGACGCCGAGCATCTCGTTCTCGGGAAACATCACGCCCATATCGAGAATGATCGCATCGTCGCCGTACTCCAGCACCCAGCAGTTGCGGCCTACCTCACCAGCGCCGCCAAGCGAAATAACACGTAATCGATTTTTTGACATATAAGAAGCAGAGCACGGCCCTTGCCGGCTCTTCGCTACTCCTTTCGCACGTTATGTTTTTGGTAGTCCAACCGACTACCCAGGTTCTGCATATCACTGAACAAATCGGGCCCTCACCCCCTGGCCTTTGGCCGTCCCCCTGCCCCGAACCTCGGCAAGCTTTTGCCTCGGTTGCGACAGGCGAGGGGGAAGAAGAGTCGAGCCTTTTTGTTCCTTTGTTCGCTTGTTCGTTTGTTCTTCGGTTCCGGTTCTAGGTTCTAGGTTCTACTGTAGCCCGGCCCGATTCACGATCTCGGCGATCAGCTCGTGGCGCTCGCCAACCCGCGCATAGATCGGAATGCGTGAGCGACCAAACGCCTGGCGATGCAGCCAGCGCAGCAGACGGCTGCGGATCTGGCAGATCTCGTCGTCGACCAGCACCTCGTAGTCGGGCGCACGGGCCTCGGGATCGACGATGCGCACGCCTTTGATCGCCTTCCAGGGATACAGCACTTTGATCCCTTGCACTGTATCGTACTCCAGGCCATCATCGCGGACCACGTAGGTCGTCGACCACTCTTCCATCAAGTTCCAGATCAGCAGCGGAGCGGCTACGATCAGCACGATGAACAGCAGCGCCGGGATGATCTGGCTTACGCTCAGGCCATCGGCGAGCACCGCCGCCAGCGTGCTCGGCAGCCGCAGATAGCTTACTTGCACATTCTCGGTGCTGAGCGCATCGGGCAGCTTCCATAGGGCGAAGAGCCAGAAAACCAGTGCGCCCAGCATCAGCAGCAGCGTCGCGCGACGACCATTCTCGTCCAGACGATATGTTTTCATCTGAAATAGTGCCTTATTTGCAAGTTTCGCGCCAGGTATTCAGCTAGAACAGCGAAAGCTGCTCCGGCTCCTCCGGCGGCGTTTCAGGCTCGGGCGGCGTGGCGGTTCCGGCGGCTTCCTCGGCCAGAACTTGCTCCAGGCGTTCAAGCAATCGGGGAATCTTCCGTATGTCGCGGATCGCATCGGGCATCGCCGCCATATTGCGTAGAACGTAGGCCGGATGAAACAGCGGGATCAGCACGCGGCTACCGTCGCGCCTGGCCTGTCCATGTACTCTGGTAATGCGCGCGCCCGGAAAGAACTTTTCCATCGAGAAGCGGCCCAGCGTCGCGATCAGCTTCGGCTGCAACAGCTCGATCTGCCGCTCCAGATAGCCGGCGCAGGCCGCGATCTCTTCGGGCTGCGGATCGCGATTGCCTGGCGGCCGGCACTTGACGACATTGCCGATCCACACGTCGTCGCGCGTCAGGCCGATCTCGGCCAGCAGCTCTTCTAGCAGCTTGCCTGCCTGCCCAACAAACGGACGGCCTTGCTGATCTTCGTTGCGGCCAGGAGCCTCGCCGATGAACATGATCTCGGCATTGACCGGACCTTCGCCCGGCACGGCGCGCGTACGGCCTTGGTGCAGCGCGCACGCGGTACACGAGCGCACCTCGGCCTCGATCTCTTGCAGCGCCGCAAGAATGGTCTCATAATCGCGTGTCTCGTCCATTATGTTAGCTTAAAAATTATACCAAATCTTGGCACATTTGTTCAAGTACGAAAGAGCGGAGCGGCCTTGCGGATATATTCATAGCCCGAGTAGATCGTCAGCAGCACGGCGCCGATCATCAGCCAGTAGCCCAGGCTCAGCAAGAGCGCCAGCGCCTGATACGCTCCCGTCGGCTCGAACAGTGGGAGCAGCGCGGCGTTGGGCTGCGTCGGAAAGCCGGCACTCGCGGCGACCAGCATCCACACAACGGCGACGATCGTCAGCAGCATCTTGTGCTTGCCCCACTTATCGGCGGGGATCACCATGCCCTCGGCGGCGGCGAACGAGCGCAGGCCCGTCACCACAAACTCGCGCACAATGATCACGATCGCGATCCAGGGCGATAAAATCCCGATCGCGACCATCGAGATCAGCGTCGCGGCGGTGTACACTTTATCCGCCGTGAGATCCAGAAAGATGCCGATATTGCTGACCCAGCCGTAGCGGCGCGCAAGCCGGCCATCGACAGTATCAGTAATTGCCATGACGACGAACAGCAAGGCCGCAGCAAACAAGCTCAGGTGTGTCGACAGCAAGATCAACACAACCAGCGGCACTGTTGCCACAAGCCGCGCAAAGCTCAACAGATTGGCCGGATTTAATGGAACTTGCACAGACCGCTCCTCTATCGGAAACCGTCTCCAGTGTAGCCTATTCGGCACAACGCCGCAAGCGTGGGCAAGGCCCTGCGGGTAAACAAATGAACAAGCGAACAAATGAACAAAAAGGAAAGAATCAGGCCCTCATCCCCGCTTTGTTCTACGTTTGGTACTTGGTGCTTGGCCCTCACCCCTGCCCTGCGGGCATCCCCTCTCCCACTGCGGTAGGCGAGGGGAATTATGGTGCTGCTTTGAATCTTTTGTTCTGTGTTCTTTGCTCTGTGTTCTGTGTTCTTTGCTCTGTGTTCTGTGTTCTACGTTAGGTTCTTGGTTCTTGGTTCTTGGTTCTGCTTAAACCAACACGCGGAAAGGCGCTTACACCCTTCCACGCGTCAAACGTTCGGTCAACGCCGGCAATCAGCTTGTCGCTAGCTCGGGCTCTCCAACAGCCGGTCGCTCGTCGGGCTGCTCGCGGAACTGCGTGTGATACAGCCGCGCGTAGAGTCCGCCCCGCGCCAGCAGCTCGGCGTGCGTGCCCTGCTCGACCAGCTTACCATACTCCAGCACCACAATGCGATCGGCGGCCAGGATCGTCGAGAGGCGGTGCGCGATGACCAGCGTCGTGCGACCCTTCATCACCTCGACCAGTGCATCCTGAATCGCGCGCTCCGACTCGCTGTCCAGCGATGAGGTCGCCTCGTCCAGCACCAGAATGCGTGGATTCTTGAGAATCACACGCGCGATCGCCAAGCGCTGCTTCTCACCACCCGACATGCGGTAACCGCGCTCGCCGACGATCGTGTTGTAGCCTTCGGGGAGCTGCGTAATCAAGTGGTGGATGTTGGCCGCTCGTGCTGCCGACTCAAGCTCCGCCTCGGTTGCGTCGGGCTTGGCGTAGCGCAGATTGGCCGCGATCGTATCGTGGAAGAGATAGGTCTCCTGCGTCACCATGCCGATGTGCTGCGCCAGCGTGTCCAGCGTCAGATCGCGCAGATCGTGACCGTCGAGCAGAATCCGCCCGCGCGTGACATCGTAGAGCCGGGGCAGAAGATACGTGATCGTTGTTTTGCCGGAGCCGCTCGGCCCGACCAGCGCCACCATCTGCCCCGGCTCGACCCGAAACGACACATCTTCCAGCGCCCAGTGACGGCTCATGATCGGCTTGATCACGCCCTCGGCCTCGGCCGCGCCGACCGGCCTGTCACGCGACGAGAGCGCCACGGCTGCATCGGCGGGAACCTCGAAGTATGAGAAGGCGATATTCTGGACATCGACCGCGCCCGCTACATCGTCCAGATCGATGGCATCGGGCCGCTCCTTGATCTCGATCGGCAGATCCAGCACCTCGAAGACGCGCTCGAAGCTGACCAGCGAGGTCGCGAACTCGACCCGCGCGTTGACCAGCGACGACAGCGGGCCGTACAGCCGCGTCAGGTAGAGCGCGAACGCCACTAGCTCGCCGGTCGTGAGCGCGCCGCGAATCGCGAAGTAGCCGCCGACCCAGTAGACCAGCGCCGCGCCCAGCGCACTCGCCAGGCCGATGCCCCAGAAGAACCAGCGGCCGATCACCGCCTGCCGCACGCCGACATCGCGCACATCGCCCGCGTGCGTGCTAAAGCGATCGACCTCGTCATGACGGCGGCCGAAGAGCTTAACCAGCAGCGCGCCGCTGACGTTGAGCGTCTCGCCCATCTGCGCGTTCATCTTGCCGTTATACTCCATCTGCTCGCGCGTCAGACGGCCAAGAATCCGCCCGATGCGCTGCGACGGCACGATAAACAGCGGCAGGATCACAATCGAGAGCAGAGTCAGCTGCCAGTTAATATAGATCATGTAGAGCAGCGTGATGATCACCAGCACAACGTTGGTAATGATGCCGACCAGCGTCGTCGTCACCGCGCGCTGCGCCCCGACCACATCATTGTTGAGCCGTGAGACAAGCTCGCCCGATTTGGTATTCGTAAAAAAGCGCAGGCCCATCTGCTGCATATGATCGAAGAGCGCCCGCCGCAGATCAAAAATGATGCCCTCGCCCACCAGCGAGCTGACCCGCCGCTGCCACACGCCGATCAAACCGCTCACCAGTGGCAACGCGATCATGCCCAGCCCGAGCCAGGTCAGCAGCGTTAGATTGCCGGGCCGTCCACCCTGGGGCAGCGCCTGATCGACCAGCACCTTGAGCAGCTGCGGCTGAAGCGAGTCGAGCAGCGATGTCAGCAGAATAGCGCCCAGCATCAATATAATCGACCAGCGATAGGGATTAGCATAGCTCGCGACGCGCTGCAAAAGCTGCCGGCTGATCGTCGGCCGGTCGCGCTCCTCGTCGAAGCGTACCAGCGACCACCAATTTCCACCACCATGAAACATACGCACAATCTTTCACATGAAAATCATTCTCATTTAGCTAGTATTGTAACGCGATCCGCAAACAAATGCCCTGGCAGAAACACCAAAGCAGCCCTAGTCGTTTGACCAGGGAAGCACGCCGGTCAGGCAGCAACAGGAGGATCGAAGGGGAGAACTATATCCAAAATAGCCTTAATTGGTTAACTTATTGTAAATACAATCCGCATATTCACTGCTATACTCGAAAGCTGAGGAGAGAACAAGCAGCCACCCGGATCGAGCGATCAGCTGCTGTCGCGTCGAATCCAGCCTGAAAGCCTGGAAGCTGCTTTCCCACGCCGCCAGCGACTCACTTATGGAGAGGAGCCACACATGCTTTGGATGATCACTGTCATTCCCTCGGTCGTCCTCAGTACGATCATGGCAACGATCGTCTGGATACGCTATCGTCAGCAGCGCTCGGGACAACTTTTTCTCGCGGTTGTAAGCGTGCAGATCGCGCTGGCGATCTCGGCTGCGCTGCGCCGTAGCGCGGACACGCCCGAGCTGATGATCGGCACGACGATCAGCGGCTGGATCTTGTTATCCCTGCTCTCGCTGAGTATGCTGCTCTTTTTCGCCGCGCTGTATAAGCCCGAGTGGTGGCAGCGACGGCAGGCCATCGCCGCGCTCTCGATCCCGTATCTGCTTGCGATCGGCGGCATTCTGCTCGACTACTTTCTGAGCAACCAGCAGTTCATCGCGGGCGTGCAGCGCATCAACGCCGATCAGCTACAGATTATTCCCGGACCACTCAGCACGCCGATCAGCTGGCTCTTCGTCACAGCCTGGCTGCCCCACCTGAGCCTGCTGTTGCATACCCTGGTCAAGCAGCCCCGTGAGCGGAACGGTCTGTTGATCTTCATCGGCGTGCTGATCTTCTCCGCGATCAACGGCTATATTCTGCGCTCGTATCCCGCCAGTATCCAGTTCAGCAGCCTGCTGAATCAGGTTGTGCTGATCGGCGCGCTAGGCTATCTGCTGCTGCGGCGTAAAGTCTTTGAAACCTCGCAGGTGGTGATGGATCATGCGCTGGTCGGCATGGATGAGGGCATTGCGGTGCTCGCTCCGGATCGCACCATTCGCTTCAGCAACCCGGCCATGGAGCAGCATCTTGGCCTGGGGTTCAACCAGGATCTGGATGCGATTCAGCGGCGCGGCTTCGACAGCAGCGCGCTGCGGGCCTTGCTGGGCGACGATCGGCGAGAGGCGGTGCTGGAAACCTGCGAGGTAGCGATCACGGTCACGGCCAGCCCGATCAGCGATCACCATGGACAGCATCAAGGCTATCTGCTGCTTAGTCGCGACATCACGCAGTCGCGGGCCTACGAGCGCATGTTGCAGCAGCGCCAGGATGAGCTGCTGGCGATGATCGAGCAGCTGCAAACAACCCAGGCATCGCAGCAGACGCTTACCGAAACGATCCGCTCGCTCTCGCTGCCGATTATCCCGGTGGCTAACGGCGTGATCGTGATGCCACTGATCGGCACGCTGGACGAGCAGCGCGTTAAAGATTTCGAGGAGCGCTTTCTTCAGGGCGTTCAGGAGCAGCGCGCCCATACCGCTGTGCTCGATCTCACGGGCGTACCACCGATCGACGAGCTGGCGGCCAGCGTTGTGATGCGCGCGGTAACCGGCGCTAAGCTACTGGGCGCGCAGACGATTCTGGTCGGCATCCGGCCCGAGATCGCGCAGTCGATCGTGGCGCTGGGCATTCGCCAGCGCGGCTTCACCACGGCGCTCACGCTTCAGGACGCGCTCACCAGCTTACTCGAACAGCATGTGAAGTCGCTCAACGGCACGATTCGCGTGATCTGATCGGCTCCAGTAATATCTCCGGCTAAAGCACACAGCGCCGCTCGTTTGAGCGGCGCTGTGGCTAGCTACTGTTATTTCGCTACGCTCGACGTGATCTATCTATGCCAGGAGATGCCGTGGGAGAGGCGATGGTAATCACTACTTCCGCCAAGCAAGACTCACCCTGCCGTCCCTACGCTGCTCCGTAGTCGGCGTCGCCCTCTTACCTGAGCGACGAATCGGGAGCACCGCCAATCGGCTCTTCGTCGCAGTAACGGACAGGACACTCAGGTGGCTGTGTCGGCGCAAGCGTTGGTTCCGGTGGTGGCGGCGGCGTCCGCGTTGGTTCCGGTGGTAGTGGTGGCGCGGACTCGTCTGCAATAAACAATAGCTTGTTCGGGGTGTCTAAAGGGTTGCCGTAGATGACGTTCGACGTGGCATTGGTGATAATCCAGCTATTGACTGTTGCCGGAGCCGCGCTCGGGTTGTTCTGGAGATAGCGCGCCGCAGCCCCAGCAACATGGGGTGAGGCCATGGAGGTACCCTTCAGCGTTCTGGTACTGCCGCCAAGCCATGCTGATGGAATATCTTCACCAGGAGCGTACAACTCAACACAAGGGCCAGAGCTGGAGAAATCGGCCTTATAGTCACCATTGGACGCTGCGACCGTCAAGATACCGTTGGCGCTAGCCGGGGAGGAGTTACAGGCATTAGCGCCATAATCGTTGCCAGCGGCTACAGCTACAACCACGCCCGAGTTAACGAGATTTTCCACTGCAAGGTTCATCGACGCCATGTAGCCGCCACCCAGAGACAGGTTGGCTACCGCCGGACGCTGCCCGTAGAGCCGCACCCAATCAACTGCCGCGATCGCACCTGACCATGTACCGTAACCACTGCAGTCAAACACACGCAGGCCGCGCAGTTGCACGCTCTTCGCCACGCCATACATCGCGCCGCCAACAGTGCCGGCGACGTGTGTACCGTGGCCGTGACAGTCCGTACCGTTGCCGCCGAATACGTCGTACACATTCGCCGCTCGTCCGCCAAAGTCCCAATGACTCGCCTCAATGCCACTATCGATGATGTACGCTGTTACACCAGCACCAGTGCTGGTGTATGAATAACTGTCTGAGAGCGGGAGGTAGCGCTGGTCGATGCGATCCAACCCCCAAGACGGCCAGTACTGCGTAGTGCTGAGCTGGACTTCTTGATCCTGCTCGATGAAATCCACCTGCGGGTTTTGCCGTAACTTCTCAAGCTGATTAGCGTTGAGCTTTGCCGTAAATCCTTTGATCGCTGCTTTATACTCATGTTTGGCTTTGACGCCAATTGTGTCGGCGACGGATTGAGCACTGGCGCTATTCTTGAGCACAACAATGTACTGATCGGGAATCGGCTTGCCTTTGGCTGGATTGTCAGGCTTAGTATTAGAGGCCAGACTGGCAGGCGCCGCCCGAAACGCGAGGGTGTGAGCCGCGAACACGCCAACGAGGGTGAACAGAACGATGAACCGTTGCATGGAGCCGTCCTTCCGTTAACGAACTGGAACACCAAGCACACGAAGTCAAGCCATAACAACCTCGCGGACAGGCTGTCGCGGGCATAACGATCGCTTACTTGGGACATTTGGGGGGAAGGAACAAGGGGGGCACGAAAAG
>DASWTQ010000049.1:0-2171 GCA_036402055.1 Herpetosiphonaceae bacterium | reverse complement strand
AAAGCATAATCATGGATGATTATCGCATAATCATGGCTGCGCGAAGCATAATCATCGATGGTTATCGCATAATCATGGCTGCGCAAAGCATAATCATCGATGGTTATCGCATAATCACGCGGCGCAATGCGATGTATAGCTTTGTGCAATGAGTGCGCGGGAAAGTTCGTGCTAAAATAAAAGCATTCTGTCGTGTGATATATCAGGTGTTACGCCTTCACAAAGCCCAGGGTAGCCTATGGAAAATCCGCTCATCAGCTATCAGCCGCTCAACTATATCGATCTGACCGAGCAGACATATCGCGTGCTGAAGGAGAAAATCCTTCAGGGCGAGCTGAAGCCGGGCGCGCAGATCTCCGTGCCCAACACCGCCGTCGCGCTGGGCGTCAGCCGCACGCCCGTCAACGATGCCTTGAAGCGCCTGGCTAACGACGGATTGGTCGAGATTGTGCCGCGTCAGGGCACGTTTGTCACCGAGCTGACGGCGCGCGATGTGGCTGAGATCTTTGATATGCGGCTGATGATCGAGCTATACGCGGCGGAGATCGTGTTCCAGATGGGCGCGGTCGAGCACGTGCTGGCGGCGTTCAAGGCGCCCATGAGCGGCATGCAGCAAGCGCTGGCGGGCGACGACTTTGGCGATCACGAGGCGTTCTCGATCAACGATCAAGAGTTTCATACCGCGCTCGTCAAAGCCACCGCCAACAATCGCCTGATTCGCACCTACACCCAGCTTCACGCCAATACCCACGGCGCGCGCATCCACTACCTGGCCTCGGGCGACGCGCAGACGACGCAGCACGAGCATCAGGCCATCGTGGCGGCGTTCCACAGCGGCGATCTCGCCGCGGCCAAACATGCGCTGCACACACATATCACCAGGGTCAAAAACAAGATCCTTGAAGTTCTGGAGAAGCGTGGAGGGAAGCTCTAGGCGCGTCTACACCTACGTCGCGGCGATGACACCGTCGTTATCAGGCTCGACGTGATGTGCCAGGTACTCGGTGTAGGCGGTCAGCGCGCCCTGATTATGCGCGCGAACGAGCTGTGAGAGTCGCTCATAGTCGTGCTCGGCCATCGCCTGCACGATCAGATGATGCTCGTTTTGGGCCTGAACGAGGCGAAACACCAGCACATCCTTGAGATAGTAGCGCCGCACGCGATCCCACTGGTTGAGCACCCGCTCGGTCATCTCCTGCAGCATGGGCATATCGGTGATCCGCACGATCGCCAGGTGGAACTCGGTGTTGAGATCCGACCACTGGTTGTGGGCGTTGGATTCGATGGCGCGATCCATGGCCTTCAGCAGCTCGTCGAGGCGCTGCCTGTCGGCAGAAGTGAGGCGCTGGGCGGCGGTGCGTGTGGCGACTAGCTCCAGGCCCTCCATCACGGTAAAGACCTCGATGATCGACGCCTTGGAGATCTTGGCGACGGTCGCGCCGACATGCGGGATATTCTCGACCAGCCGCTCGGATTGCAGCATGTGCAGCGCCTCGCGTACCGGGATCGGGCTCACACCCAGACGCTGAGCAATATCTTCGATCCTGAGCCGCTCGCCGGGCTTAAGCTCGCCGCGCATGATGCTCTCACGCAGCGATTGATACACGAATTCTTGCTTGGTCCGGTAGCGTGGCTGGGCAACCCCGTGCGCTTGCATAGCAATCCCCAAAAGTGTGCGCCATCTGGCGTTTCGCTCTATTGTATAGTGCGCGTCGGCGCAGGTCAATCGTTGCGCGCGACTCGTCTGCTCCCGGCTGCAATCAGCCGCAGGTCGCGCCTATTGAAGCTTCGGCCTGCGGCTTGAGTAGCTCGATCAGATGCCCGGATTATTGCCCGGCCCACGAGATGCGATAAATCACGCCGTTGGTATCGTCGGTGACGAAGAGCGAGCCGTAGGGCGCGACCGCCAGGCCGACAGGACGGCCAAACTGCGCGCGGCCATTGTCGACCAGAAAGCCGGTCATGAAGTCCTCATAGCCCACTGGCCAGCCGTTCTGGAAGCGCAGCCGCACGACGTTGTAGCCCGACGGTGGCTGGCGATTCCACGATCCGCGCATCGTCACGAACGCATCGCCGCGAAACTGCGCCGGGAACTGCGCGCTGGAGTAGAACAAGAAGTCCAGCGGCGCGCTGTGCGCGGTGTAGGTCAGCACCGGCCCCAGCGTCTGCGC
>DASWTQ010000048.1:0-16543 GCA_036402055.1 Herpetosiphonaceae bacterium | reverse complement strand
GCCAGTCCGTGACATTGCGTCGGCCCGCACCAGCGAGCACCACGAGCTACCATCCGCGCGGCGCGCTCCGCCACATCGCCATGTGCCGCGAGATGCAGGAGAAAGCGCCCGATGCCGGCCGCGCCGTGGCACCAGGAGCCGCCTGCTGGATCGCCGCCTGGCGCCTTAGGCCAGACCAGGCCGCTGCCATCGTTCAGCGCCGGCGTGGCCTGAGCCATGATCCAGCTCGCCGCAGCCTGAGCGGCCGTGCGAAAGCGCTCGTCGCGGGTTGCCGCAAACAGATCGAGCAGCGCATCGCCGATCCCGGCAGCTCCATGCGCGTAGCCCAGCAAGCGTTTGCCGCTGAGGCTGCCATAGTCGGGCGGGAGCGACCAGCACAGCCCACCGTCGATCGGCTCGGCCAGTGACAGCAGCCGCTCGCCCATCGCCACGGCATGAGCAAGCTGCCCAGGATCGGCGGTGACCTCCCAGAGCAAGAGATGCAGGCGGATGCGCCCGGCCGCACCTGTCATGAGATCCGGCGCATGGCACGGCAGATCCGCAACAGCATGGCCGCGCTCCTCGGCAGCAGCGAGCAGATCCGCATCGCACAGCGCCTGCCCTGCCGCGAAGGTCGCCAGCGCAATGCCGCCCTCGCCGAAGTACAGGCCAGCGAGCGGCGCTCCTGCCGGACGCGGCGCGCGCAGCAAGACCGAGATGCCCTGCCGCAGCAGCGCCGCATGGTGCGCAGAGCCGAACTCCGCAACCACCAGCGACAGCACCAGCAGCGTACCGGCACTGCCGGCGTATAGATCACGTGACCAGATGTCTGCGCCGTGGTAGAGCGCGCAATCCCAGCTCGGACCGCGACCATCCGGCAGCCAGCGCGCGTCGGCACACAGCCCGTCGGCGAGACGACGGGCCAGGCAACGAAGCTGTTCACAATCGGAGGTTGCGTGCGGGCTCGGAGTCGCGATCTCGATACGTGACATCAAGCCGAGATTATCTTCGGCTGCGGCGAGCAAAGCCGCCAGCTCGCGCAGCGACGGGCGCTCGGTCGGATCGGGGAGCAGGCAGCGGCTGATGATCGTGGACACTGCGACGCTCAGCGTGGGGTTGAGCAGCTGGAGCGGCCGGCTGAGCGGCGCATAGGGCTGCGGCGTGAAGCCAGGCTCAGCGCCGGTGGCGGCGCAGTACAACAGCGCGCCCAGGCTATACACATCATCGGCGGTACTCGGCGGCGCGCCGCTGGCCTGCTGCGGCGACATATAGCCAGTGGTGCCGCGTCCCGCCGGTGGAAGCGCGGAGTCAAGGCTGTGCGCCAGCTCAAAGTCGATCAGATACACCAGATCGCCGCCGCCGAGCAACACATTGGCCGGCTTGAGATCGCGATACACAAAGCCCCGGTCATGGATCGTTTGCAGCAGCGCGGCCAGCGCACAGCCCAGCAGCGCAACCTGCGACTCCGGGAGCGTGCAGCCGCGCCGGGCCAGCCGCGCAACATACTCGCTCAGCGGCTCGCCCGCCAGATCTTCCAGCACCAGGATCAGATCGCCCGCGTGCTCGATCAGATCGAACACGTGGGGAACGCGAGCATCCGGCGCCAGCAGCGCCAGCACCTCGACCTCGTGCCGCAAACGATCGCGAGCATCGCGTCCACTGCGGCTCAGCTGAGCGTGTCGCGCGGCGCGCTTGAGCACACAGCGGCGCAGCTGCCGCAGATCGATGGCACGAGCAACCGAGCCGCGCGCCGACTGGGCCAACGTTTCGAGCACCAGGTAGCGCCCATCAATGAGCGCATCGGGCGGCGCGGGCTGATCTGCGACACCAGCGGCGACAAACGGATCGACAACCCACGCGGGCTGGTAACAGCCGACCGCTCTCACATCCGGCATCAAGGTACCGTCGGGCTGCGCCAGCGCCCACTCGATCGCGCCGCTGGGCATCTGGACGAGACGTGCGGCAAAGCTGCCGTAGCGGTAATGCACCAGGCTGCCGGCTGCCAGCGGACGGTCGGAGGGAATAGCGGGACCGGCCAGCCCGCGAGTAGCCTCATGAAGCGCGCGAGCCAGCCGTAGCGCCTGCGCGTCGTCGTTGGGATAAACCGTGATGCACTTGCCGACCTGACTCAGGCCGGCCTCGCCGTCGTTGAGCGCACGCAGCCGCTCGATCGAGGCAATCACCTTAAAGCTCGCATCCTCGGCCAGCAGCACCGGCAACGCACGGCGCAGCATCGCCGCCACTGAGCCTGGACCGGCGGAGATATGCAGCTTCCAGCCCTGCGCCGGCGACCGAGCGTGAGCGTTACACACCCGAATCCACCAACCATCCTCGCTCGTCGGTATGCGCCAGCCAGCCGCCTGGGCAGCGGAGCACAGCGCGGCCACAAGCTCGGCGAGTGAGCCGGTGGTCCGCTCGGCCTCTGCGCTGCTAGCCATCGCTACACCGGCGCGGCTGGGTGGATCGACTGGTGATCCGGCGTGCACACCACGGCGAGCTAGTCGTTGCCCTTGGTGCCGGTGGTGCCGGGAGTATCCAGGCGAACCTGAAACGCCTCCACAACCTCGTCGTCGGATTTCTTTTTACGGTCGAGGCCCATAAATGCGGCTAGCTCCTGCGGCGAGATCTGAAAACCGGCCGCTCTGGCCGCTCCAATCGGATCGGCGCGCAGCTGCTGCGCGAAGGTTGGGTCTGCCGCCGCGCGCTGAATGATTTCGTCGATCGGTGCCATCGGAGTTTCCTTTCCAAGGTAGTGCCATCGCCAGAAGCCATGCCAGTGCGGGCCGCAGATCTGCCGCCTGGCCGCGAACAATCAGCCGCTCGGAACCTCGCCGGCTGATCTGAAGGAAGATGTGCGCTTAAAGGGAAACCCGGTGGGCAGCAACGTCGAGAAATGGGGGGTTTCTTCAATAGCCGCGAACAGCGCCGCCGGCTGACGTTTGATTGTATTGTATACCCGGCGTCAAGCGCGGCGCTATGCTTACTGGCGCAGCGCGTAGGCGATCACCTGCTCACGCTCCATAGCCAGGCCGGACTCCCAGGACTGCGCAGAGACGGCGTCGTCCAGGCGACTGCGCGCGGATTGCAACATCTGCTCGTAGGCGGGCCGATCCGACTGCGGTATCGGCGCGCCGATCGCTTCACGGATCGCGGCGGCGGCACCAGAAAGCGTGATCGCGACCTGCGCCCGGGATTGGGCCTCGGCCAGAGCGGCGAACTTCTCCAGCGAGCCCGCCACGCCGATCAGATCGTCGTTGTTTTTGCACAGCACCAGGCTTTCGGCGAGATACAGCCTGGCCTGATCGTAGCGCCGCTCGTGTATGGCAACCTGGCCCAGCAGCTCAAGCGCGGAAGCAACATCCATGGTGCGTCCCAGCTCGCGGAACTGCGCCAGCGCATCTTCGCCTTGCTCGCGGGCGGCTACGTAGTCCTCCTGAAACAGCGCCGTCGCGGCCAGCGCGTGAAGCGACAAGGCAATCCCCAGCTTATCGCCGAGGTCGCGGAAGAGCGGCAGATTTTGCTCGAACAGCGCGCGCGCCGTGGCGTGATCGGCCTCTTCGATCGCTACCACGCCCAGGTTGTGCATCACAAAGGCGGTGCCGCGCCGATCGCCGAGGGCGCGCCGCTCAGCCAGGCTTTGCTCATAGAACGATCGCGCCAGCGCATAGTCGCCCTGAAGATGCGCCACCTGCCCCAGCCGAAACAGCGTCGCGGCCTGGTCGTGGCGATTGTTCAGCTGCCTGGAAAGCGCAAGGCTCTGCTCCAACAGATCGAGAGCCGTCTGATAGTCGTCAAGCGTGTGCGCGACCGCGCCCAGGCCATGCAGCGCGCGCGCCTGGATCAGCTGATCGCGGCGATCGAGCGCCAGCGCCAGGCTTTCCTCGAAGAGCGGCCGAGCAGCAGCGGCGTCTCCCTGCCGAATCGCCATGAATCCCGCCACCGCCAGCGCCAGCCCTCGTGTGCTGGTGGGCGCAGTCGATCGTGCGAGCAGCTCCGTCAGCCAGCGCCGGGCCTCGCTGTAATAGCCGCGCGCAGACCAGAACTCGGCCAGCGCGATCGTCAGCCGCAGCCCGATCTCAGGATCGGAAGCGGTCCGCGCCCAGGTCAGCGCCGCGCGCAGATTGTTGTGCTCCGTTTCCAGACGATCCAGGCTAGCTGCTTGATTCATCCCTACCAGCTCGGGCTCCATCTGCTCGGCCAGCTCAAGATAGTAGCTCGCGTGCCCGGCACACGCAGCCTCAGCAGCGCCGCTCAGCGTCAGTCGCTCCAGCGCATACTCGCGGATCGTCTCAAGCAGCATGAAGCGCGGCTCGCCCTGCTCGGTTTCGATCTGGCGCACCAGGCTTTTATCGACCAGTGACTGAAGCCCATCCAGCAGATCCAGGTCGGCCGCATCCTGGCAGATCGCCTCGGCAGCCTCAAGCGTCCAGCCGCCGACAAAGACCGCCAGCCGCGCAAACAGCTGCTGCTCCGCGCTATCCAGCAGATCGTAGCTCCAATCGATCGCGCCGCGCAGTGTTTGCTGCCGTGCGGAAAGATCGCGCGCGCCGCCCGTCAACATCTTGAGACGATTGTCCAGCCGCGCCAGCAGCGCCTGCGGAGTCAGCAGCTTGGTCCGCGTCGCCGCCAGCTCAATCGCCAGCGGCAGCCCATCCAGCCGCGCGCAGATCTCGGCGACGGCCGGCGCGTTCTCGTTGGTGATCTGAAAGTCGCGCTTGACGGCCTGAGCGCGCTGGATAAACAGCGCCACGGCAGCATACTGGCTCAGCCGCTCCAGCGGCGGCAGCTGTTTGGGGTTGGGCGTTTGCAGTGGCGCTACCAGAAACTCGTGCTCTTCATACAGGCGCAGCACCACGCGGCTGGTGACGAGCAGCTTCAGTCGCGGCGCTGCCCGCAGCAGCGCCGTCACGATCGGGGCGGCGGCGGCGACCTGCTCAAAGTTATCAAGAATCAGCAGCATCTGCTTATCGCGCAGGAAAGCCTGCAAGCCCTCGATCAACGGCGCGGCTCCGGTTTCTTTCACACCCAGCGTGTGCGCGATCGTGGAGGCGACCAGCGCTGGATCGCGGATCGGAGCCAGCTCAAGCAAAAACACGCCATCCGCGAAATCGTGCAGCAGATCGGCGCCAAGCTGTAGGCTCAGGCGTGTCTTGCCGGTGCCGCCGGGGCCGGTCAGTGTGACCAGGCGCACACCAGGACGAGCCAGCAGCGCGCGCAGCTCGGCCAGCTCCTGCTCGCGTCCCAGCAAGGGCGCGGACTGCGGCGGCAGGTTGTTGACGCGGCTGTCGAGCGTGCGCAGCGGCGGAAAATCACTGCGCAGATCGTCGGCCTGGAGCTGAAAGATGTGCTCAGGCCGGATCAGATCTTTGAGCCGGTGCTCGCCCAGATCGCGCAGCTGCACGCCCGGCGGCAAGCTATCGCGGATCAACTCCTGAGTAGCGCGCGACAGCAGTATCTGCTCGCCATGCGCCGCCACAAGCAGCCGAGCAACCCGGTTCAGCGGCGGCCCGAAGTAATCGCCGGCGCGCAGCTCTGCGGCTCCGGTATGCAGCGCCATGCGCACACGCAGCGGCCCGACGGTCTCGTCCCAGGCTTCGCGCTGAAGCGCGCGCTGAGCCGCCAGGGCTGCGGCGAGCGCGGCGGCGGCCGTGGTGAAGGCGGCGTAGAACGCATCGCCGACGGTTTTGAAGACCACGCCGCCATGATCGGTGATCGCAGCAGCCAGCAGCGCATCGTGACGCGCCAGAGCCGGCTGCATGGCCGCGCTGTGCTGCTCCCAGCGCAGCGTGCTGCCCTCGATGTCGGTGAACAAAAAGGTGATTGTGCCGCCCGGAAGCTCAGTCATAGCGCGACACTCCAGCGCTAGAGTCATGCCTATTGTAGCACCGGCCGTCCAGCCAAACGCTCAGCCGCTGCTTGACAAGCAGATCCAAACGTGTTAAATCAGGCACATACCACACACCACGTACCACCACTTCTCAGAGCTGCCTGGCGAGCAGCCAGCATCGCCGCACGCCTTCAGATTGCCTCGTGTCCAGATCAAGCTTATACGATACGACGGGAGCAGGATCATGAACGATGCCGATGGAGCAGTGCCGCCTGATGCGCTGGCCCAGGCGCAAACAACTATCGCGCGGCAGGCCGAGGAGATCAAAAGCCTGCGCCGCAGACTGGCCGACGATCGCCTGGCCGAAGATCTGCGCGATGCGTTGAGTCTGGCCGCGACGGCCGGCACCATCGCCGCCCCGATGACTCACTCCCGGCTGCTGGAAATGATCGTCGAGACCGCCGCCAGCGTGATCTCAGCCCGCGCGGCTTCGCTCTTTCTGGTCGACGAGGCAACCCAGGAGCTGACCTTTGAGGTCGCGCTGGGCGAGAGCGCCGAAAGCATCAAGCATTTTCGCGTGCCGCTCGGCCACGGCATCGCCGGCTTTGTGGCGCTCACCGGCCAGGCGATCGCCGTCGCCGACGTGCAGAACGATCCGCGTCACGCCGCCGACATCGCCCAGAGCGTGGGCTACATCCCGCAGAGCATCGTCTGCGTCCCGCTCCTGTTCAACGATCAGATCATCGGCGTCCTGGAGCTGCTGGACAAAGCCGGCGCCGACTCGTTCAGTCCAGCCGACATACATCTGCTGGGCATCTTCGCCAACCAGGCCGCCGTCACGATCGAGCAGTCATGGACGCGCCAGAGCTTGAACGGGCTGATCCGCGAGGTGCTGGTTGCCCTGGGCAGCTCCGCCGGCGGGAGCGCCGAGATGCGCGATCGCGTCGATGCGTTCATCGCACACACGCAGGAGGAGACCCGCTACCAGCAGACGCTTGAGCTGGCGCAGGTGGTGCAAGAGATCGCGCTGCATGGCCCGAGCGAGATCGCGGCCTGCCAGACGATCTTGCGCGGATTCGCCGACTATCTGCGTGCGCGGCCGCAGCCCGACTATGGCCTGGGAGCGCAGCTATGAGCGCGATTCAGCCGGCCTGGAGCGATCAGTTCGCGCCGGGAACGCTGCGCGAGATCACGCCGCTTGAGCCGCTGGAAAGCATTACCCAGGATTGGGCCTGGGGCGGCAGTACCGGCCAGGGCGTGCGCGTGGCGGTCATCGACAGCGGGATCGACGCCGATCATCCAGCGATCGGCGGGCGCGTGGCGGGCTATGTCGCCATCAGCCAGGGTGCGGAAGGGCTGATCTACAACACCGAGCCCCACGGCGATGTTTTCGGCCATGGCAACGCCTGCGCCGGCATTATTCGCTCGCTCGCGCCCGGCTGCGATCTGTACAGCATTCGCGTGCTGGGACCGGGATTATCCGGCCAGGGCGCGATCTTCGCAGCAGCGCTGCGCTGGGCGATCGAGAACGAGATGCATGTCTGTAACCTCAGCCTGGGCACAACGCGCAAAGATTTTTTTGCGGTGCTGCACGAGCTGGCGGATCTGGCATTTTTCCGCAACGTGCTGCTGGTCACTGCCGCCAACAACATGCCGATCCCGAGCTACCCGGCCATGTACGCCTCCGTGATCTCGGTCGCCGCGCACGAGCTGAAAGACCCGCACCTGTTCTACTGTAACCCGCACCCGCCCGTCGAGTTCGGCGCGCCCGGCATCGATGTGGAGGTGGCCTGGCAGCGCGGCGGCAGGATCACCGCCACCGGCAACAGCTTTGCCGCGCCGCATATCACCGGCATCGTCGCGCGCATCCTGGGCAAACATCCGGGTCTCAACCTGTCGCAGATGAAAGTCATTCTGCGCGCGCTGGCTGCCAATCGCGCGGGCGGAGCTACACGCTAGACCGGAGATCGCAGCGACCGCCAGGCTGCATCTTGAAAACAACGTGTGTAAAAAAAGACCGGCTATGAGAAAAACTGTTCGGAGCCAATGCTTTTAAATTGGCTGTTGACAACCTGCCGCGTATGATGTAATGTAGTGCAGGCGGAACACTGAACAAGAGTTCAGATATGCATCGTCAATTCCATCCACTTACAACCTCATAACCTACACACTACGACACATAACTACGCGAAGCATACCTGGATAAAGTCGTTTTTGTACTTTATACAACCACACATCGCGATCTACTCATCACTCCAAGATTTGCATCGTACGACCAGGCCGATTGATGTACAATCAGGTGAGAGTTTGCGTTCCCTGGAAATGCTGCGCCTCAATTCCCTACCTCTTCACAGCCTGAGCTCCACAGTACACAGCTAACACGGCATACAACTACATACTCTTTCTTTACCCTGTACAGGAGGAAATGCACATGCTTACCGAGCAGCCTCCGGTTGAGCGTTCCCCTGAAGGATCGGCAGTTCAGCAGCGTGAAGTTGTGTTAGTCAGTATGCCCTTCGGCCCCTTGATGCAGCCCTCGATCGGTCTGGGACTGCTCAAAGCCTCGCTGCGACCTCTGGATGTTGCCAGCGAAGTGCTCTACTTCTCGATGCGCTTTGCCCGGTGCATCGGCGCCAAAAACTATGACCGCATCGCCAACGAGGCCGCCTCGTTCGACCTGGTGGGCGAGTGGATCTTCTCGGGCGCGCTCTTCGACGCCGAGCAGCTCGACACCGAAGGCTACATCGAGGACGTGATGCGCCGCCGCTCGCCGGGCCACCAGGAGGCGCGCGAGTGGAAGCCGATCCCGGAAAGCTTGATCGAGAATGTGCTCGACGTGCGCAGCCAGGTCGATAGCTTTCTCGACGATTGCGTGCAGGAGGTGCTCAAGCGGCAGCCGCGCATCGTGGGCCTGACCAGCATTTTCCAGCAGCAGATTCCATCGCTGGCGCTGGCGCGGCGGCTCAAAGCGGCGGCACCCGAGCTGTTTATCGTGATGGGCGGCGCCAACTGCGAGGGCATCATGGGCGTCGAGGCCGCGCGGCAGTTTCCGTTTGTCGACGCGATCGTGTCGGGCGAGGGCGATCTGGTCTTTCCCCAGATCGTGGAGCGGGTTCTGGCCGGTCGCTCGGTCGACGATCTGCGCGGCGTGTACACCCGCCGCAACGTCGATCTGATCGGTATCAACGGCACGTATCCCAACGCCGCCTCGGTCAAAAACATGGACGACGTGCCGATCCCGGACTACGACGACTTCTTCGTGCAGCTGGCCGCGTACGACCTGGGCGACTACCGCACGCCACGGCTGATGTTCGAAACCTCGCGCGGCTGCTGGTGGGGCGAAAAAAACCACTGCACTTTCTGCGGCCTCAACGGCTCGAACATGACTTTCCGCAGCAAATCGGCCAAGCGCGCGCTGGACGAGCTGATCTACCTCACCACTACCTATCCCGGCTACCCGATCTCGGTGGTCGATAATATTCTGGATTACAAATACTTCAAAGATTTTGTGCCGGAGCTGGCCGCGCGCGAGCTTGATCTTGAGCTGTTCTACGAGGTCAAGGCCAATCTACGCAAAGAGCAGGTGCGCCTGCTGCGCGATGCCGGTATCACTCTAATCCAGCCGGGCATCGAGAGCCTGAGCAGCGATGTGCTTGAGATTATGCACAAGGGCGTCAAAGCGCTGCAAAACATTCAGCTGCTCAAATGGTGCAAGGAGCTGGGCATCAAAGCCTACTGGAATGTGCTGTGGGGCTTTCCACGCGAGCAGCCCGAATCCTACGCGCACCAGGCCGAGCTTGTCCCGCTGCTGACACATCTGGCACCTCCAGGCGCCTCCGCCACGATCCGGCTGGATCGCTTTAGCCCCAACTTCGACTCGGCCGAGCAGATGGGCTTTACCAACGTCGAGCCGTACCCGGCCTACCGCTACATGTACCCGTTCCCGCCGCAGGTCGTCGCGAATCTGGCCTACTACTTTACCTTCGAGTATCGCGAGCCGCAGGAGGTGCTGACGTACACCAGGCCGCTGGCGGATCAGATTATCGCCTGGCGCAACCAGCACGCCACCAGCGATCTGTTCTCAGTCGATAAAGGCAGCTCCCTGCTGATCTGGGATCTGCGCCCGATCGCACGGCAGCCGCTGACGGTGCTGCGGGATCTTCAGCAGCTGCTGTATGTGGCCTGTGACAGCGCCCGCAACCTCAACCAGATGCGGCAGATCGTGCAGGAGCACACCGGCGCGCCAATCTCGACGGCTGAGGTCGAAGCGCTGCTGCGGCCGCTCCTGGAGCAGGGCCTGATGCTGCGCGAAGATCAGTCCTACCTCAGCCTGGCGATTCCGCTTGGTGATTACTCTCCGAGACGATCCGTGCTTGAGCGTTTCCAGGAAGTGCTGCAAACGCTCGGGCGATCCTCGGGAGATCACATAGTTATTCCCACGACCGATCCTGTAGCAGAGGAGGTGATGCCGACCGCATAGCTCAGGTTGGTGGAAGTACGATGTAAGAATAAGCTACCACTAACGGGAGGGAAATCATGGCTGACAGCAGCAAAGGGCGACGGAAAGAACTCAAGCTCAATTCGCAGGACTTCCAGTATGACGATCAGGGACAGCTGGTCATCGATAAGGAAGCCGTCGACAGGGCCATGCAGGGCACTCCGGCTGAGTCAAGCACCCCGGAAGCCGAAGCTATCAAGGTCGGCGTGGTCGTCGAGTTCTAACGCAGCCAGGTTGTAGGAGGATCGCTGCTCCTATAACAGGAGGAAATCATGGCTGACAGCAGCAAGCAGCAGCGAAAAGAACTCAAGCTCAACGCGCAGGACTTCCAGTACGACGATCAGGGCAAGCTGATCATCGATAAGGAAGCCGTCGACAGGGCCATGCAGGGCACCTCGGCTGAGTCGAGCAATCCTGAAGCCGAAGCGATCAAGGTTGGCCTGGTCGTCGAGTTCTAACGCAGCCAGGTTGTAGGAGTGTGACTGCTCCTACAACCTTTGTTTCAGGAGCACAGGGTTATGGAGAAGGCTTCGAACATCCCGACCAGAACCATTCAGCTGCGCCGCGACGATCTGGCGTTCAACGCGCAGGGCGAGCTGGTGATCAAGAACGCCGAGCTGATCGATGCGGTCAGAGCGCAGCTGGCGCAGGCTGAAACATCTGAGGTACAGGGCTATGCGCTGACCAGCGATGCGATACCGACGTTAGGCGCGATCAGCATCAGCATCACCAACGATTAACGGCGGCCAACAATCCGTTCGCACACAGCTTGTGTGCTTCCAGGCAAGCAGCACCTCGGGGCTGCATGACTCGTGTCCGGCACACTCCATCAGTCGTGGTAGCAAGAAACAA
Source organism: Herpetosiphonaceae bacterium (assembly GCA_036402055.1). Taxonomy (GTDB): domain Bacteria; phylum Chloroflexota; class Chloroflexia; order Chloroflexales; family Kallotenuaceae; genus LB3-1. Next base: position 5,387 of record DASWTQ010000048.1, on the reverse strand, counting down.
TGGCAAAAGAAACCATTATCCATACTGTGCTCAGCAGCGGCTTGCAGATCAAGCTGAAACAGCAGCCGCATCAACGAACGGTGAATCTGGGCCTGTTCATCAACCACGGCACGCAAGACGAAGATCCGCGTACCAGCGGCGCGGCGCATTTCATCGAGCATGTGGTGTTCAATCCCAACTACCTGCCCGATCAGCTCCACGAGCGGCTCGACAGCTTGCTTGAGGCCGGCGTCAGCTACGAGGCCGCGACCAGCAAGGAGTACACGCGCTTTATGATCACCTGCCTGCCGAGACAGGTCGAGCAAGTGCTGAATGTGCTGAGCCTGCTGGTCAGCTCGCGCTATGTGAACGCCGAGGCGGTCGATCACGAGCGCCAGATTATTCTGCACGAGCACGCCGCGCACTTCACCTCCGGCGCCGTGCTGAAGGAGCTGCTGGACCACGCGTTCTGGGGCGATCGCTCGCTGGGCCTGTTTGTGATCGGGCGCAAAGACAACATCACGCGCTTCGACACGCAGGAGCTGGAGGAGCGCCTGCACCTGCACTATGTGCCTGAGCGCACCAGCCTGGTCGCGCTCGGGCCGATCGACGTCGACGCGTTTGTGGATCTGGTTGACCAGTATTTCGATCCGTGGGAAAGCTCGCCGCAGAACTTCCACGATCCGATCGTGGTGACGCAGCCGCGCATCGCCGCGCTGAGCACCAGCAGCGCCCGCGCCGATCTGCTGCTCGGCTATGTCGGCGTGGCCTCGGAGTCGAGCGACCGCTACGCGATGGATCTGCTGGCCGATATTTTAGGCGGCGACCTGCGCTCGCGGCTGTTTCTTGAGCTGCGTGAAAAACAGAAGCTGGCCTATTTTATCCACGCGTATCCAACCACCTACGCCCTGGGCGGCTACCTGGCGATCCGCGTGAACTGCAACAAGGACGAGATTCCAGCGGTGTACGCGGCGATCCAGCAGGAGATCGCGCGGCTGAAAAGCGACGGCGTCAACGAGGCCGAGCTGGCACGCGTCAAGGCCAGCCGCATACGCGCGGTGCTGGGCATCCTCGAAAATAGCGCGCAGCATCTCCAGATCCTTGGTCGCCGCGCGGTACGCAACGATGATTTCTTTGTCGACCTTGAGACACGCCGGATCGAGATGGTTCAATCCCATGACATCCTGCGCGTGGCCGAGGAAATCTTTAATCCCGAGAATATCGCGATGGCCGGCTTCGGACCCAAAGATGAAGAGCTGCTTGATCTGATTTAGCGGGTGGCAGAGTAGGAAAGCAACAATGAGTGACCAATATCCGCAGCTAGAGCGAGAAAAAGTCGTTCTGGGACACGACGATCTCGACCTCCTGCAAGAGGGTGGCTTCCAGATCCTGAGCGCGCTGATGAGCAATCCAACGACCACCCGGCAGCTCGCGATCCGCCTTGGCCTCAACCGGGCTCGCGTGCAGTACACGATCGACAAGCTGATGAAGCGCGGCATTGCCTCGGTGCACCAGGAAGTGCAGGAGAACGGTCGCGGCGAGGTGTACTACACGGCCTCGGCCAACGATGTAATGATCGCGCTGGACAAGGGCACGCCTCAGCAGGCGCAGGCGGCGGCGGCACAGATTGTTCTCAGCTCGGTCCAGACGAATCTGGCGCGTGCTCTGGCGGACGAGACCAGCGAGTCAAAGCTGCTCGTGAAGTTCGTCCAGTGCAAGCTGGATGAGGCACAGCTACGCGTGTTCATCGAGCGGCTGCACGAGCTGGCGCGTGAGTTCAGCGGCGCGGAGGACAGCGCCGCCGAGCATGAGTATGGGCTCGCTCTGGTGCTGTACCCGGTCGTCGGGGAGCAGGGCCATGCGTAAAGGCCAGACATATGTCTCAAGAGCAACCGGCGAAGCTATGGAACCGTAACTTCTCGATCTTATGGGCAGGGCTGATTCAGTCCTATCTCGGCGATGCCTTTCTGGAGATCGGCCTGCTGTGGCTGGTGATCGAGCTGACCGGCAGCCCGCTGGCCGCAGCCGGCATCCTGGCGCTGGAAGGTATTCCCAAGCTGCTGGGACCGCTGGCCGGAGTCGTGATCGATCGCAGCAGCAAACGCTTTGTTGTGATCATGGCGGATCTGACGCGTGGCCTGGTGCTGGTGCTGGTGTATGGCCTGTACGTCGCCGGCCTGCTCGCGGTCTGGCAGCTCTACTTTCTGGTTGTGATCCTGGGCAGCATGACGATCTTCTACGGCCCGGCGATGCGGGTGATGCTGCCGACGCTGATCCCCGATAGCGCGCTGCCGGCCGCGAACTCCGCGATCCAGGGCGGGCAACCGGTCGCGATGATCGTGGGCGCGAGTCTGGCCGGCATCTTGCTCGCGACGATCGGCACGCCGGCCGCGCTGCTGGTGGATGGCATATCGTTTCTGATCGCCGCGCTCGCGCTGTCGCTGGTGCATTTTCCGGCCGGCCTGCTCCAGCGCAAGCAACTCAGCGCCAGGGCTGTCTGGCAGGATATGATCGGCGGGCTGCGCTTCATCTTCTTTACGATGCAGGTGCTGATGCTCACCGGGCTGGCCTTTTTCATCAACCTGGTGCTGAGCCCGGTCAATGTGATCTTCCCCTTCTTCTCCCAAAACATTCTGGGCCAGGGCGTAGAAGGATTCGGCTTCCTGGCGACGGCGATCGCGGTGGGCTTGCTGCTGGGCAGTGTGGCGGCCGGCGTGGTCGGCGATCGCATCAGCTACGTGTGGTCGATTCTGCTGGGCCTGGTCGGCATGACGCTCGCGCTGATCAGCCTGAGCTTCGCGCAGAGCCTGATCGTCGCGCTGGTGATCACGGCAATGCTGGGCTTTATGACGCCGTTCATCCAGATTCCGCTGGTCTCGCGGCTCCAACGCGCTGTGCCGCCCGGCTATCAGGGTCGTGTCTTTGCCACGCTGGGCACGCTCGTATCGCTATCGACGCCGCTGGCTGCGGCGCTGGCTGGACAGGCGCTCTCCACCCTACCGATCCCGTTCATCTTTCGCGCGGCTGCGGTCGGCACGCTGCTGGTAGCAGTGATCTGGTTCCTGTTCAGCCTGCGACAACACGAGTCTACAGGCCAGCCGGGCTCGGTTGGGTCGACGTAGCCGAACCGCGCTGTGGAGTGATCGTGCGGGATCTGCCGGCGGTGCAGATCCCACACTGTCATTGGCTGCAGGCGGCAAAGCGATCGAGATACAGGTTGCACGGCGGATCATCAGGAGGCCGAGATGGAGCAATCACAGGAGCCGTTCATCACATTTTTTCAGCTCTATCCGAACGCGCCGGCGCCACGTCGCGCCGATCCTATGCTGCTCGGCTCGATTCCGCTGCGCGCGCACCGCTACTGCGAGCCGTTCACAACCGGCTGCGGCTTTGGCTGGTATGGTTTCCCGCCAACCGACTTCGCGCTGCTCTGGGATGGGACGAATGTTTTTTGGAAAGTCGCAGGCGAAACACACTGGCAGCAATTCGATACTGTTGTTTTCCCAGGTTTTCCTGAGCACTATACGCGGTATGCTCCCGCGCAGATCGCCAAGTTTGCGGGCACGCCGTTTTTAGCGCAGGCCCCGGAGGCGGGAATTATCCAGATCTGGACTGGTCTGATGATCAAAACGCGTCCCGATTGGGCGATCTTAGTGCGTAGTGTGGCCAATATGCCCCGCGATCCGGCTTTTGAAGTATTAGACGGCATCATCGAAACCGATTGGTGGGTCGGGCCGGTGGTGACGCCGATTCGCCTGTGCAAGACAGATCAGCCGATTCTGTTTCGGTCGCGCCGACCGCTCTTTCAAATCCAGCCTGTGCTGAAGAGCGCCTACGATGATGCAACGCTGGAATCGTCGCTGGTGGTAGATGATCTGGCCGCGCTGCGCTCCGATCAGTGGCAGGCTTTCGAGGATGCGATGGTGTTACGCAACACGCCCGGCGCGCGAGTTGGCAGCTACAAGCTTGAGCGGCGACGAAGATCAGGCATACGGCATCAGGCAGGCAAAGCGAAATAACGCTCATCTGGAGGATTAGCTGTCGTCCCGCAGCGGTGCGATCCGCCACAGCTCAACCGACTCGTCAAAGCCTTTGATCTGCGCCTGGAACGCGTGCACGCTCAGCCGCGCTTCAGGATCGACCAGCCACTCCGCGACCTCGGGATCGCGCAGGGCCGCAGCCGACACAATCACGTCGCCGCCCTGCGAGAGACTTTCTAGCCGGGCGGCCAGATTCACGGTTGTGCCGAAGTAGTCGAGCCGGTCGTTGAGCGTGACCGCGATGCATGGGCCGTGATGCAGGCCGGCCTTTAGAATAAACGGCTGGTCTCCGGCTGCCAGCGTGGCCAGTGTTCGCTGGGCGCTGGTGATCGCGCGCAGGGCCGCGATCGGCCGCCGAAAGATCGCCATCACCGCATCGCCGATCGTTTTGACCAGCACGCCGTCCTGGGCCACGATCGCCTGACGCAGCACATCGAAGTGGTCGATGACGCGCCCAAACGCCACCGCGTCGCCAATCTGACGGTACAGCCGGGTCGAGTCGCGCAGATCCGTGAACAGCACCGTCAGGCTGCCCACCGCGATCTGCTGGCCGGGTCGCAGCGCCTCGGCTGCGAACAGATCGCGAAACAGCTGAAGCGCCGTCACATCGGCGGCCGTGACCGCCTGATCCGTCCAGGCCATGCGCTCAAGAATCAGAATCTGCTCCTGGCTGGTGGCATTCTCGATGTGTATCGTCGGGCGCAGCGCAAGCACGATCTCCCCGTCGCGCCAGCCACGATCGCCGATCCGCAGCGTCCACTCCGCAGCGCCCTCAGGCGCCGCACGCAGCTGCTGGTCGCCCGGCTGCCCGGGAATGCGCGCCCGGTAGCGCCCGACCTCAAGCGGAAGCAGCAGCGTGCGCTCCGTCCCGGCCGGCAAAATCTGCTGGGCGACAATATGGGGCGTTACCTGCGGCCCGCCGATACAATATTCCAGCAGCTCGACATGTCGAATCGCCGGGTTTGGACGAAACGTGATCTCGACCAGTCGATCGAAGTTGGTTGTAAAATCGATTCGGCAGCTTGGGCAGCGAGCCTCGGCAGGCACATCCCGTAGCGTGGAGTGCGACTCGTTCGCGTTGCGGCAGAGCGGACACAGAATGTCCCAGCGAAAATCCAGCAGCCCGACGCGAGTTGCCCACAGGCAAAGCTCAAGCACGGCGCGTCGCTCAAGACCCCACTCATCGGCGAGCACATACGGCCGCAGATGCTCCACCACCAGATCGTCGGCGTGGGTGAGCAGATCGACCAATTGCTCGACCAGCAGCTGATCGATGCCCTGCCGTCGCAGCGCCGCCGCTCGCTCTGCCAGCCGGCTACGAGCGCCAGGCGTGAACAGCACCAGGGCGCGCGGTGTCAGGAGCGGCTG
>DASWTQ010000047.1:0-14903 GCA_036402055.1 Herpetosiphonaceae bacterium | reverse complement strand
CGAGGGCGGCGGGATGTGGGCTGAGTATAACAGCGAGCAGAAGCAGGATCGAGAGGACTGCCGGCAGGACGCGCTGAGTCGGACGGGATGGGCTTGCAGGGAACATGGATGCATCCTCTTGTGAAGAGCGTAACGACAATGATGTGCAATCGTCCATGCATACAGCGATCAAGCCCGCAAGCGAGCACAGAGGCCAGTAGCAATACACAGACTCACCAGGCTGCGCACCGCAAGCAACCGCATGCATCACGCATGTGCACATAAGGCTACAGCCAATGAGTTTGCGTAAATATAGATCTGTTGTGAGCGTGCGGGCCATTTGACCAGCACAGGTGCAAGGTATTAAGCGTGAGTGGGGGGAAGTTTCATGGACTGTGGTGGGGGGAAAGCACCGCCGCATGAGCCGACACAGGATTCGATCTCTAATCTGACTGAGCCGTGAGGCATTCGGCTTCAGCCCAATGTATCCACTAGATAGGCGAGTGGTTCAAGATGAAACGACTTCTCCTGTGGCTAAGCACGAATTATTGTCGGGATGCTAACTGGTGTCGCTGGTGTTTGATCAAGGCTGTAAGGGACTGATTGCGGCGGTAGTGTACCATGAAAACGCTAGCTCGATAATCTATCTTAACTCAAAAATCGGTTAAGGTAAACGATAAATGGTAGTATATTGTTCCATGATGGCAAAAATGCTAGCTTTCTAAGAGCTTGTGTCTCACGCAAGCCGGAATACTGATGATTCGTTCATTCATGACTCTATCGGCTTCCTCCATAATCGTAACAAAGCCAAAAGCCTGCTCAAACGAGCAGGCTTTCGGTCGATCTTGGAGTAAGCGAGCGCTTAGTAGGAGCAGCCCGAGGTCGGCAGCGAGCCAGGGCTCGGCACGGCCGTGCCGTCGTAGATCGCGAGCAGCATGCGCTGCGGGCAGCGGCTGACACCGCCGTACTTGATCGCGAAGTGCAGGTGCGGGCCGGTCGAGTTGCCGGTGTTGCCGGAGTAGCCCAGCAGCTGGCCGGTGTTGACGGTGCCGTTGCCAGCAGAGAAGCTGCTGAAGTGGCAGTAGGTGTAGGTCGCGCCATCGTTGCCGGCAACGCTGTAGCCATAGCCGCAGGAGCTGCCGCTCAGGCGAGTAGCCGTGCCGCCGCGCGTGGCGTAGACCGGAGTGCCCGTGCCCACCGGCAGGTCGATCGCCGGGTAGTCGTGGTGCGGATCGTCATACTCGCTGCGGGGCAGTGCGCTACGCGCCAGCGGCAGTGAGTAGCCGCCGGTGCCGCCGCTGCTGGCCGAGCCGACCAGGTGCTCCCACGTCGCCGGGCCGACGATTCCATCGGCGGCCAGGCCGTGAGCGCTCTGGAAGCTGACGACCGCCGACTTGGTAGCCGGGCCGAACGCGCCATCAACCGCAACGCTGCGTCCGTTCTTGACGAGCAGCGTCTGCACGCCACGGACGGCCTCGCCGTTGCTGCCTTCGCGCACGGTCACAATCAGCTTGCCCCAGGTGTTCGGTCCGACAACGCCATCGGCGGCCAGGCCATTCGACTGCTGGAAGCTGACCACCGCCGAGCGCGTGATCGGGCCAAAGTCGCCGTCAGCAGTCAGGCTGTGGCCGCGCTGGCGCAGCAGGTGCTGAATGGCTTTCACGTTCGGGCCAGCATCGCCCTGGCTTTCAATAGTCCAGGTTGTCGAATGCGCCGAGGTCGGTGTGCTGATGCCCAGCATCGAAGCGAGAACGAACATCAGGGTCAGCAGCACGGAAGCTAACCCCCGGCGGGACGGGTGGAAGGTTGCGGTCATGGTTCTCTCCACTAGTGTACCAACGATGAACGGACGGCCGACTGCGGACAAAGGTGGTGGCTGGAGCGAGTGGAGCAGCATCACGGCTGCTCCATTCACAGAGCTTGTATGGTTCTGGCCGGACGATCGTTGCCCGGCCACGGTTTTAGTTGTAGTTCCAGTACACGGTGCGCACGCCGAAGTCGGAGGCGCTGGCGTAGCCCATCTGCTTCACGGTCGCCTCGGTCAGATCGAACTCGCGATCCGAAACATACGGCCCGCGATCGATCACCGTGGCAGTGACAACCTGGCCCGAGCGTCCCTGGAACTTGAGCCGCGTGCCGCAGGCCATGGTCTTATGCGCAACGCCGATCGTGGTGGTGTAGAGCGTCTGGCCACACGCCGTGCGGTTGCCCCACAGGCCAGGGCCGTAGGCGGAAGCGCGGGCGGTGCGCCAGGTGCCGGTGCCGCCACCCGAGGAGCCGGCCAGCTCTTGCCAGGTCATCGGCCCGACGACGCCATCGGCGGTGAGGCCATGTGCGCTCTGGAAGCTGACGACCGCCGACTTGGTGCCAGGGCCGAACGCGCCGTCGACAGCGATGTTATGCCCGTTCTTGACCAGCAGCGTCTGCGCTCCCTTGACGGCCTCGCCGCTGCTGCCTTCACGTACCGTCACCACCAGCTTGCTCCAGGTGTTTGCGCCGACAATTCCATCGGCGGTCAGGCCATTTGCCTGCTGGAAGCTGACGACCGCCGACTTGGTGGCCGGGCCGAAGTCGCCATCTGCCGCGATCCCGCTGCCCCGCTGGCGCAGCAGATACTGGACGGCTTTAACGTTTGGGCCATTGTCGCCTTCGCGCACAACCGGCCAGGCTGCAAGCGCTGCTGCCGGAGTAGCTGTGCCGGCAATCGCCGTGACGATCAAAAGGAGAGTGAGAGCCGTTGCGAATAGTCGATGGCGCGCCGAAGTGAAGGATCGAAACATTGTCGCTCCCTGAGGCTAGTTGATAGTGGTCTGCTTGCTGAAAAGGTCCACAGCTCAATAGTTGGGGGGACGCTGTGGATGAAGGAGTAAATAAAATTTTACTCTTGGATGCCTATCTTATCCTAAGAATGTTGATTTGTCAAATAGTGGTTAAAGCAGATTCTCCTTATTCGAGAATCTGCTGTACACAACGGCTGACCGCGCTTATTTGGTGGGCTTCTCGCCAGCCGGCGGCAATGGTTTTTGGATCGGCTCAAGACCGGCCGCAATCGTGAGATCCTGGCTGATGAACAACGGATCGCTCACGTGCGACTCGCGGACCAGCACCGCCTGGGTTGCCGTAGCGAAAACATGCTCGCTCTGCTTCATGATCTCGTATGGCACCAGCGCCGAGTTGATTTCCTTGCCCAGCACGACATTTGCGGTTTCTTCATCGAGGACAACAACAACCGTGCGCCACGGGCCCGGATTGGTTGTTGTGCCTGGCCCGATCGACCAGAGTCTGCCGGGATCGAGCCGGGTTGTAGGCAGGTTAGCAGGCGATGGGCAGGCTTCCGGCTGCGGCTGGACATGGCCGTAGGCGCGTACCCAGCCCGGATGCGCGCCCACAATCGCCAGGCTCCGAGCAACCTGGTGCTGCGCTGTGCTGCTCCGGGCGGCAAGCGCGGCTGAGGTCGTTACACAGTAGCGATAGGTCGAGCGCGTTGAAACCAGCAGCGGCGCTTCAGCATCGAAGCGTGCTTCTACCCGCTGTGCGCGCAGACCAAAGACGCCGCCGAGCACGAGCGCCATGAGCGCGAGATGCACGGAAATATGTTTAGAAAGCATCTTCTTCATAGTTGGCAGCTCCTGTGCTACTGGTTATCCATTGCCGCCCGAACCGAGGCAAAATCGCTGCTGCTCGGCCACCAGTTGGAGTAGGGGCAGCCGTAGTACTGATTGTGCATAATGCTGGCCTCACAGCCGCCGGGATCGAGCAGGCCAAAAATATGGCCGGATTCGTGATTCATCGCCCGGCGAATCTCGGTATCATTGCCGTAGCTGATCGTGTACCAGCGTATCCAGGCCCGCGATACCTTGGCGTGCGCGTGATTGCCGTTGGTTTGATTCACAAACTGATCGTGAATCACACACGTCGAGCCGCCGCAGCCAGAAACGTAAGGACCGTTATAGACCAGGTAATATTCCATTTCGATCCAGCTGCGATCGCCGTAGCTGTTGCAGGGAGCGCTGGTTTTCCATAGATCGATCCGGTAGTTGCCGGTGCCGTCCCAGTATTTGTTCGGATCGCCGTCTGGTGATGTGACCAGCGCCATGCGCACTTTATCGCCCCACCAGGCGCTGCTTGCCTCGCCGATCTGCGATTCGTAGCAGTAGTCTTCGTCTTCGGCGCCGTAGCCGTCGCTGGCGGTATGGATATTCCAGTTGTGCCTTCTGGTCCAGGCTTGATCCCGATGCGACGCGCCGGCAACATCGGCGAGCTGCGCCAGCGACAGCGCAAGGACGACGAGCCACAGCACGCCGATCCAGCGCGGTGTTTTGCTTGTCCAGGTCTTCATCGACAGTTCCTCCGCTTCGTTAATCTCTTCATAGTCGAGTCGGTGGAGTCGCGCCGGCTTGCCGCTAGTAGTGAACCACGTCCCAGTTAACTCCAAACTGGAACAGCTCGTGATGCTCGTCGACCATGCCGGCCCAGGGATATACGTGCACACTCTGAGCTGTGGTCGTAGACGAGCCATAGGCCTGCTCGTAGCTCAGGTCGCGGGATGCCACGGTATGAATGTGCGGGCCGGTCCAGCAAAGAGTTCCGTTCACATAGACCGGGCTGCCGTTGCCGGGCCAGACATAGGCGACCCAATCGACCACGCGGCCGTCGTAGTCGCTGTCGGCGATCGACCACGATCCATTGCGATCGTTGAAGGTGTGCGTGTAGACCATGTAGCCCAGGTAGCGCTCGGAACGGCCGGGCGGAGTCACCCAGATGTCGACGACGTGACGATTGCCGGACGGACCGTTGCAGATAGCTCGGTTATTCACATAGCTGTCGAACCGAACGACGGAGCCGGGCGGCAGTCCGAACATATCGATATGCACAACCTGGCCACCAGTCGATTGTCCACAGGCCAGACTTGTATCGGCGGGCTGAATCGTTTGGTAGACGCCGGAGTAACCTTCGGTGTAGCTGTGATAGTCGGCGTGAACACAACCGGCAAACGGATATGGATGATTGACGAATACCCAGGGCTCCCAGGCTTTGGCGTGCTCGGCGGGCATGATCAGACTGGCAATCGCGATCAAGACACCAAACAGAAGCATGAAGATCGATCGCCCGGTTAAGCGCCGGCGTAGAAAGTTCGTCACCCGCGAGGGACGCAGTGAGTCCATGCTGGTACTCCTTGTTGCTGTTGGCGTGCGGGCTAAGACGCTTGGATCAGTGCCGCCATATGAGTTGTGGGGGGCGAGACGAATGCGAACGGTGCAGGCTCGATGCTGCGCGGCTTCTTAATTGTTGGGGGAAGCCGGAAAGTGATGGTGGCATTGTAGGTCAAAAAGAGTAAAAAGTAAATACTTATTAATTTCTTTTATGCGTGGAGCACAAGGAGACGCCTCTGCGAAGAGAGGCGCCTACAAAGAAAGTATGAGCCATGGAGTACGGAACAGGTTAGCTCGCCGGTCGTAGCGGTGCGACGCATGCGGCGGGCGCGGTGTGACAACGAGCATCACGCTGGCTGCTTGAAGGCGCAGCTGGCCAACCTTGCTGCTCTCCGATCGCGCCCGCTGTTGCTGCGTGCTGACCAGAGGCCAAGGACCGCTAGATTGAGCCATGCTGAAATGCTTTGGATTCCTGTTAGTGCCTGGAAGATGCTCAGAACCAGTAGATATACAATCGCAAATGTGAGGCAACGACCAAAGTCATGGCGTAGTGGAAGAGTTAGGCGCGCTCAGTCAGACGAGTGAGCCGGTAAATGCCTGCCTGCATGGGCTGGTACATAATACATCTCCTTGGATGCTAGATAAACACAACTGACGGGCGATCCGACGCATATCTGTATTTTGGTACACCTCCTTGATTATGGTATATCTCCCTTGGAAGTAATACGCAGTATAAAGAGCGCACCTTACGAGCTACCTTACCATCTTGATCGGCTGCAAATCCTGGCGATTGTCTCGGCGGCTCGATGTAATGACGTACGTACTAAACAGATCGGTTATAAAGCTGGTATGGTACCTGTGAGCCAGTAATGAGTGTTGTGACACTTCCTGTCACGAAACATGGCTACAATGCTGGCATGACATCTACCAAGGACAATTTGATGAGCACACGTGAATTTCACTATCAAGATGATACGTCCTCAAAGTTCTGGCGCATTACCCTGCTGAAGGACTCCTATACCGTTCAGTTCGGCCGGCTCGGCACCGAGGGCCAGATCCAGACAAAGACTTTCTCCGACCAGCAGTCGGCGCAGGCGGCGAGCGACAAGCAGATCGCCGAGAAGCTCAAGAAGGGCTATCGTGAGGTGACCGTAGCCAGCGGCGATAACCAAGCTGCCGGCGCGACTTCCCTGCCCTCGCTGGTGAGCAATCTGGCAGCGGCAGTGCTGAATAAGATCAAGCCAGGCGCGGCCACCAGAGCCACATCAGCACCGCAACCCACCGTCACCGCGCAGCCCACGCCGACAGTGGATACGCAACCTGCGTCGATCGCCCCCACGCGTCGCGCCAAGCCGGCACCCGAGCCGGTGATCCCAGCTGTCTACGATCCAAGCCTGCGTCTGAATCTCGATCCTATCGATTGGTTTTGGGCAACCTGGCGCAATCCCGCGCCGCTTGAGCGCCCGGCAGCAGCGCCGTTTGATCGGGCGGATGCGCTGCGACGGCTGCGGCGCCTGTCAAGCTCGGAGTACGATTGGAACTGGAAGTGGGAAAACGCGATCCCTGAGGTTGTAACGGCGGATGAAGCGATTTTCTGGCTCCATGCGCTGCACGTCATGAACGAGCAAAGAGAAGGTCGTTCGGTTCACGAGCGCATGAATTCGGCACAGCTCGCGGATCGAGTAGCGACCAGCGACCCCGACGCGAGGCAGCTTCGCGAGCAGGCGTTCGCGATCGTGCCTGGTTTTCAGCATAGAACTTACCCGATCATGATGGGGCTGCTGGTCCCGCTTTTTTCACCCCAGGAGCTTATGGCGCGGCTGATCGAGGTGTTCGATGAGAAGCAGGCTGCTGCGCGGGGTTCCTGGTATCAAAATCCGGTCCTTAGCCTGATCGAAGGATTTCGCCGCTCTGTACTGCCATACATTAGCCGGCGGGAGCGCGATCAGCTCAGCCAGACCCTCACGCCATACTTCGGTCGCGTGCATTGGCCTAACGTGCCCCACGAGTCTAGCCATCCCGCGTTTGTTTTCGCGGCGATGTTAGGCGGGCATACCAGCACGCTGCGACGGATCGTGCAGAGCTGGCCCGACGATTACTACAGCGCAGCTCCCTGGAGCGATGTTTATCAGCGTCCCCAGGAGATCATCTTTGGCCTTGACGATCCGCGTGAGGTCGAGGCACAGCTCCGGCGGCTTCAGCTGCGGCTCAATCAGCCGGGCTACATTCGCGCGTGGCTAGCCCACACCGAAGACCGGGCGCTGGATGTGGTGAGTGCCACGATTCAGCAGGCGACAGAGCGTGAAGCCGCCGCCGCGCTGATGCACTCCTTTGCGCTGATCGCCGCGCCGGCTGCCGCACCACACATGCTTGTGCTCTCCCACGAGTCGAAAGCGCCGATGGTTGCCAGCGCCTGGATCGACGAGTATCCGTCGCACACGATCGCCGGTCTGCTGCCGCTGGTCGCAGGTCGGGGCGCGCAGGCTGAGGCCGCGACCGAGATGCTGCACCGCCTGGTCCGACGCGGCTATCGCGACCTGATCGAGCAGGCACTGGCCGCGCTGCCGGAAGAACAGAGCGCCCGGCTACGCGCAACCATCATCGAAGACGCGCAGCCGAGCGTGCCCGCGTTCGACGATCAGACGACGCCGGCCTGGCTGGCCGAGGCGCTGCGATCGCCGGTAAAGAGCAAAACCCAGCCGCCGGCCTGGCTGCAAGTTCTGGATCTGCCGCCGGTTGTAATCGATCAGCATGTGCTCAGCGCAGAGCAGATTGCGGGATTGTTACAGGTTGTGCAGCAGGGCAAAAACAGCGTGGAGCATCCATTGATCCAGGGCGTCAAGCAGCACGCCGACCCGGCCTCGGTGGATCACTTCGCCTGGAGCCTGTTTGAGCGCTGGCTGGCGGAGGGCGCGCCGAGCAAAGAAAACTGGGCTTTCTTTGGGCTGGGCCTGCTCGGCGGCGATGCGATCGCGCTCAAGCTGGCGCCGCTGATCCGCGTCTGGCCGGGCCAGAGCCAGCACCAGCGCGCGGTCAACGGCCTGGAATGTTTGCGCATGATCGGTAGCGACACCGCGCTGATGCAGATCAACAGTATCGCCCAGAAAGTCAAATTCAAAGGCTTGCAGGGTCGCGCCGTGGAGTGTATGGAGCGCATCGCCGAGGAGCGTGGGCTGAGCCGTGCGCAGCTCGAAGATCGGATCGTGCCTGACTGCGAGCTGGACGCGCGAGGCCAGCGGATCTTCGACTACGGTCCGCGCCAGTTTCGCTTCGTGCTCGGCCCCGACATGAAGCCGATGGTTCGCGATGCCCAGGGCAAGCTCAAGCCCACGCTGCCGCCGCCCACCACCAAAGACGACGCCGAGAAGGCTGAGCAGGCGCTTGCCGAGTGGAAGCTGCTCAAAAAGCAGGTCGCTGAGGTCGCCAAAGTGCAGGCCGTGCGCCTGGAGCAGGTGATGGTCACCGGCCGTCGCTGGCCGCTGGCCGAGTTCGAGACGCTGCTGGTTCGCCATCCGCTGATGACGCATCTGGTCCGCACGCTGATCTGGGGCACTTACGATCGGCCGGGCGCGCTGGGTCTGACGTTTCGCGTGACCGAAGATCAAAGCTACGCCGACTCGACCGACGAGATGGTCGATCTGCCTTCGGATGCAACCATTGGTTTGATCCATCCGCTCGATCTTTCCGACGACGATCGTGCCGCCTGGGGCGAGATCCTCAGCGATTATGAGATCGTGCAGCCGTTTCCACAGCTGGGCCGCGCGATCCAGCGCCTGGAAGCGCACGAGCTGCCCGCGACCGATATTACGCGCTTCAATGAGCTGACGATTCCAGCGGCCGCACTGGTCTTTGGGCTGGACAAGCTCGGCTGGACGCGCGATATGCCCGCCGACGGAGGTGTCTTCGCCGGTCACTTCAAGCCCTTCTACGGCCCCAACCTGACGGCCGTGATCCAGTATGAGGATGGTGTCGCGCCCGGCTGGATTGTGGACGCGCCCGACCAGAAGATCCGCTATGTGACCTTTGTATCCGGCATCCTTGAAGCCGAATACTGGCCGTCCCATAAAGATCGGCTGGTGCTCGGCGATGTCGATCCGGTTGTGATCAGCGAAGTCCTGAACGATATGCTGGCTATCGCAGCCAAAGCCAAGTAGCACCGTGCCGATAATCAATTTTATTTGAACCAAAGAAGAATGCTATGAGCCATCGACCAACCAACTCAACGCTTGCCGATGTTCAGCGTCCTGCCGCCGAAGTTTTGTACGCCGACGAGCTGGCCCGGCTGGCTGCCGCCGATGCGCAAACGCCCAAGCCAGCAGGATGGCAGCTCACGCCGCGCTCAGTGCTGACCTTTGTGCTCGGCGATCCCGGGCGCGGCATCAGTCCCAAGTTTGTCGGCAGCCGCAGCCTGCTTGAGCGCTGCATCGTCGCGCTGGCGACCAACCGTGGCCTGATGCTGATCGGCGAGCCCGGCACGGCCAAGAGCTATCTCAGCGAGTTGCTGGCCGCCGCGATCTCGGGCGACTCGACGCTGATTATTCAGGGCAGTGCCGGCACGACCGAAGACGCGATCAAATATTCATGGAACTACGCGCTGCTGCTGGCGGAAGGCCCCAACGATCGCTCGCTGGTTCCCGCGCCGCTGCATCGCGGCATGAGCGAGGGTAAGCTTGTGCGCTTCGAGGAGATCACGCGCTGTCCGCTGGAGATCCAGGACACGCTGCTCTCGATCCTCAGCGACCGCGTGCTGGCGATTCCCGAGCGTGAAGACGACGGACGCGTGCTCTACGCGCGTACCGGCTTCAACCTGATCGCCACCGCCAACACCCGCGATCGTGGCGTCAACGAGATGAGCGCGGCGCTCAAACGGCGCTTCAACTTCGAGACGATCCCGCCGATCGCCAGCCTGACGCAGGAGCTGGATCTGGTGCAGCGCGAGACCGAGCGTATGCTGCGGCGCGCTGGCGTGCCGATGGCGCTGCCGGTCGAGCTGACCGAAGTGCTGGTGACGACGTTCCACGAGCTGCGCGCGGGCAAGACCGCCGACGGCAAGACTCTTGAGTCGTTGAGCGCGGTGATGAGCACCGCCGAGGCCGTCTCGGTGGGCTTTGCGGCCGGCATTCACGCCTACTACTACTCCAACGGCAAGGTGACAACCGAGCATCTCATGCAGAGCCTGCTGGGCTCGGCGCTCAAGGACGCGCCTGAAGACCGCGATAAGCTGCGCCACTACTTCAACCATGTCGTCAAAGAGCGGAGCGGCATCTGGCGCTCGTTCTATGATGAGCGGCGCTTCCTGCTGGATTAGCGGGAGCAGGCCCTCACCCCCTTTCCCCCTCTCCCGTTGCGACAGGCGAGGGGGAAGAGTGGTACTGGCTTTTGTTCTTTCTTCGTTCGGTTCTTGGTTCTTGGTTCTTGGTTCTTGGTTCTTTCATTCGGTTCTTGCTTATGCATCCTGACATTCTCGACATCACGCAGCGCGTCGTTTTCGTGCCGGTTCGGCATCACAGCCCGGCCTGTGCTCGCGCGGTCCAGCAGCTGGCACGCAGCGTGCGTCCGGCGGCGATCTTGATCGAAGGGCCGTCCGACTTCAACGAGCGGATCGACGAGCTGTTTTTGCCGCACACGCTGCCGATCGCGATCTATAGCTATATTCGGCAGCAGGACGGCGCGCGGCGCGGCGCGTTCTATCCCTTCTGCGCGTACTCGCCGGAGTGGGCAGCGCTTCAGTCGGCGCGTGAGATAGGCGCGCGGGTGCGCTTTATCGATCTGCCCTGGGCTACGCTGGCCACGGATCGAACGCCGGTCCATCGCTATGCCGACGCCGAGCTGCGCACCAGCCCGTATATTCCGACGCTCTGCCAGAAGCTGGGCGTGGAAAACTTCGACGCGCTCTGGGACACGTTGGCCGAGATCGATCCCGCGCTGACGCCGAAGCAGTTGCTTGAGCGCGTGCATCACCTGTGCTACCAGATTCGCGCGAGTGGCGGTCATGTTGCCGCCGAAGATCTGCGCCGCGAGGCGTTCATGGCTGCCGAGATCCGGCGCACGCTGGCCGAGGTCAAGGGGCGAGTGCTGGTCATCACGGGCGGCTTTCACAGCTACGCGCTCTTTGCCCGCCTGCGACAGCTGCCGCCACCCGAGGCCGAGCAGCTCGCGATCGAGGCGGCGCAGCCTGAGCCGGACGAGCCGCCCGCGCAGCCGATCGAGCGCGGCATTGCGCTGACGCCCTACAGCTACCAGCAGCTTGACAACCTGAGCGGCTACGAGGCTGGAATGCCCAGCCCCGGCTTTTACCACCAGGTCTGGAGCGAGCGCAGCGGCTCCGGGCGCGTCGGGCGCGGTGAGCTGTATCGTACGCTGCTGGCGACAACCGTCACCGATCTGCGCAAAGCCGGCCAGATCGCCAGCACCGCCGACCTGATTGCCGTCGAGACTTGCGCCCAGGCGCTGGCCGCGCTGCGTGGTCATGCCGAGGTCTGGCGGCTGGATCTGATCGACGCGATCACTGGCGCGCTGATCAAAGACGAGCTAGCCGACGGCATCCGACATCCTTTTCTCGACGCGATTCTGCTGTTGTTTCGCGGCAGCCAGCGCGGCGTGCTGGCCGAGGGCACGACGCTGCCGCCGCTGGTACACGATATTCGCACCCTGCTCCAGAATCATGGATTGGAGCCGCAGACCGGCGAGCGATCGCTACGTGTGGATCTGGCAGTCGCCGAGGAGCGTGAGCGCAGCCGGATTCTGCATCAGCTGCGCGTGCTGGAGATTCCCGGCTTTGCCCGTCGTGGCGGCTCCGATCTTGTCGGGCGCAGCGATCTCACGACGATCTGGGAGGAGTGGGGCATTCGGTGGACGCCGGTTTTTGACGCTGGATGCATCGAGGCGGCGATCTACGGCGCGACGCTGGCGGAGGCTGCCGCCGCCCGGCTGGCTGAGCTGAGCGCGCGCATCGAGCGGAGCGCGGAGCAGGCGGCGCTGCTGCTGCTCGACGCCTGCCTGATGGGCCTGGATCAACAGATCTCGGCGCTGCTCGTTCGACTGGTAGCGCTGATCCGCGAAGACAGCGACTTCTTCGGCGTGGCTTCGGCGCTGGGCCATCTGCTCTACCTGTATCGCTACGACGAGCTGCTGGGCGCGGCTGGACGCGGCGATATTGCCGGGCTGCTGGCCGAGACCTTCACGCGCTCGCTGTGGCTGCTGGAAACGCTGGGCCAGACCCAGGGCCGCGACCAGGAGCTGCTGCACTCGATCCGCGCGCTGGTGCAAACCTTCGAAGCCTGCGGCACGACGCTGGGCCTGGATCGCGACACGCTGGTCGAGGTGCTGCGACGGGCCAGCGGCGACGACCGACAGCTGCCGCTGGTGCGCGGCGCGACCATGGGCGCGCTCTGGACGTTGCGCGCAGCCGATCTTGCGCAGGTCCGCGCGGATCTGCACGCCTGCGCGGCTCCCGAGCGGCTGGGCGACTTCCTGACCGGCCTGTTTGCCCTGGCGCGTGAGACCGCGCAGCGCCACCCGGAGCTGGTGCTGGGCATCGACGAGCTGCTGATGAGCTACGACGACGAGTCCTACTTGCAGGCGCTGCCCGCGCTGCGGCTGGCCTTTACCTTCTTCACGCCGCGCGAAAAACACTACCTGGCGCGGACGCTGCTTGAAGCTCACAATCAAACGGAGACCAACGTGTTAGCTGATTTAGAAGTCGATACCGCCACGGCGACACGTGCGCTGGCGCTCGAATCCTGGCTGCTCGGCGAGCTGCGCCGCTATGGCATTCGCGGAGGTGAGCAATGAACGAGCAGCAGCGGATGCTTCGCTGGCGGCTGGTGCTGGGCGCGGCGGACGAGCTGCTCGGCGCTCCCGGCGCTGAGTGGGGCGAGCGCGATGCGGCGCTGTCGTTCTTGTACGATCGTGAGTATGGCGCTGGACGCAACGTGCGCAGCGGGCCTGGCTCGCTCGGTGCCTCACAGCTCAATGTGCCGGACTGGATCAATGCCGTGCATGAGCTGTTTCCGCGCCGCACGATCGAGCGCCTGGAAAAAGACGCGCTGGAGCGCTACCAGCTTGAGGAGATGGTTACCAATCCCGATCTGCTGAGCCGCGCGCAGCCAAGCCCGGTATTGCTCAAGGCCGTGCTGCGCACCAAGCATCTGATGAATCAAGAGGTGCTCACGCTAGCCCGGCAGCTGGTGCGCAAGGTGGTTCAGGATCTGATCGATCGCCTGGCGCGTGAGATTCGCTCGCCGTTCACCGGCACCGTCGATCGGCGGCGGCGCTCGCTGCTGCGCGTAGCCAAGAACTTCGACGCGCGCACCACGATTCGCCGCAACCTTGCCAACTATGATCCCCAATCGCGGCGGATGTATATTCGCCAGCCGATCTTTTTTTCGCGGGTACGTCGCCAGACCGATCGCTGGCAGCTGATCATTCTGGTCGACGAGTCCGGCAGTATGCTCGACAGTGTGATCCACGCGGCGATCACGGCGGCGATCTTCTGGGGCATCAAAAGCCTGCGCACGCATCTGGTGCTCTTCGATACGTCGATCGTGGATGTGACCGACCAGTGTACCGATCCGGTCGAGACGCTGATGAAGGTGCAGCTCGGCGGCGGCACCGATATTGGCCAGGCGCTGAGCTACGCGGCCTCGCTGGTCGACAATCCGCGCCGCACGATCGTGGTGCTGATCACCGATTTCTACGAGGGCGCGCCGATCCAGCGGCTCTACGCTGCCGCCAAGCAGCTGCTCGACAGCGGCGTGACGCTGCTTGGCCTGGCCGCGCTGGATCAGGATGCGCGGCCAACCTACGATCATCGAGTGGCGGCGCAACTTGTGTCGATGGGCGCGCACGTCGCCGCGATGACGCCCGGTGAGCTGGCCGATTGGGTCGCTCAGAAAGTGCTCTAGCTTATGCGTCAGGATTTGTTAGCGCTCACCGCCGACGATCTGGTTCTGCTGGCGAACCGGGGCCTGGTCAAGCGCGCCCAGCAGGAGGCGCAGTCGGCGGATCTTACCTGCACGATCGACGAGGACGCGCAGGGCAACCTCACGGTGCGCTGGTCGGATGCGATCGAGTGCGTGCTTCCTGCCGGCCAGCATGTCCGCGAGTCGCGCTGCTCGTGTCCCGCCGCGACGATCTGCCGCCATATTCTGCGCTCGGTGCTGGCCTATCAGCAGTCGGCGGCGCTGGTCGAATCGAGCGAGGCCAGTCCGGCGGCGCCGCCCGCGCCCTGGAATCCCGGCAGCATCGCCGACGACGATCTGGCGCGCGTGCTCTCGCGAACGACGCTCACCTGGGCGCGGCGGCAGCTTGACGAGCCGCATGTGGTCGAGCTGGTGTGCAGCGTCAAGCCGACCGCGTTTCTGCACACGCTCAACTGTATGGTCCGCTTTCTGGTGCCTGGCGATCCGCGCTACACCCACTGCGACTGCGCCGAGGAGGCGCCGTGCCGCCATGTCGCGCTGGCCGTGTGGGCGTTTCGGCAGCTCCCGCCTGAGCAGAGCAGCGGCCTGATCGAGCTTGGCGCGCAGCAGGCGGCCGTGCCCGAGACGACGCTGGAAGAGACCGAGCGCGCGCTGCACGAGCTGATCAGCCTGGGCATGTCCGGCGCTCCCCAGGCGCTGGTCGAGCGGCTGCGCCGCCAGGAAGAGCGCTGCCGCCAGGAAGGTCTGGTCTGGCCCGCCGAGATTCTGGCCGAGATCGTCCAGCAGCACGCGGCCTACACCAGCCACGATGCCCGCTTCGCGCCGTCGATTCTGTCGGCGCTGGTCG
>DASWTQ010000046.1:0-6554 GCA_036402055.1 Herpetosiphonaceae bacterium | reverse complement strand
ACATGCTCACACGGCGCATGAGCAGCGATCGACGGCGCTTTGTCACGGGCACGCTGCTGCTGAGCCTGGTCATGCTGCTGATTCTCGCCGCGATTCCCTGGCCGTTTCTGAGCCACGGCCGGCCATGGCTGCGGCTGCCGTGAGATCGCCGCTGGCCGCTATAATAAACCTCAGCTGCGGCTGATGATTCTTTTTGACATAACGAAGGGTTGATATGGATCGCACATTTTTGGTGATCGGGGCGCTCTCGGCGTTGATCGGCGTGGCGGCAGGCGCGTTCGGCGCGCACGGTTTGCGGGAGCGGTTGAGCGCCGATCTGCTTGCGACGTTCGAAACCGGCGCGCGCTACCAGATGTACCACGCATTCGCGCTGATCGCGGTGGCCTGGGCCTATACACGTTGGCCCGGCTCGCTCCTGACGACGAGCGGCTGGCTATTTGTGCTGGGAACGCTGCTCTTCTCAGGCAGCCTCTACCTGCTGAGTCTTAGCGGCATCCGCTGGCTGGGCGCGATCACACCGCTGGGCGGGTTGGCCTTTCTGGGCGGCTGGCTGCTGCTGGCGCTGGCGGCCTGGCGCGGATGAACGGCGGAGAACCAAGAACCAAGAACCAAGAACCGGGGTAGAACAAAGAACAGAGACAGAGAACAAAAAGAAAGTACCAAAAGTCCCCTCGCCTGTGCCGGAGGCAACGGGAGAGGGGATGCCGAACGAAGTGAGGCAGGAGTAAGGGCCTGCTCAAGAACCAAGAACAAAGGAACAAGCGAACAAGGAAACAAAGAGCAGTCGGATTATTTGTTCTTTTGTTTCCTTGATCCTTTGTTTGCCCATAAGGCGCAGGTGAGGGCCTGATCTTTCCCCTCGAATTACCTTTGAAGTGCGTAGGCGATGCCGTCCTGGAGCGTGCCTCGCGTAACGACTCCTTGCAAGCTGACGCCGAGCTGGACCAGCGTCTGCGCGACTTCGGGACGAATGCCTGTCAGCACGGCCTCGGCGCCCAGCAGCTTCACGGCCTGCGCCGACTGGATCAGTGCATTCGCAACCTGAGTATCCACGACGGATACGCCGGTGATGTCCAGAATAACGGTTCTTGCTCGTCTATCTGCCACGCCCGATAGCAGCGTGTCCATGATGTGCTGAACCCGGCGCGTATCGATCGCGCCGATCAGCGGCATCACCACAGTGCTCTCGCTAATGGCCAGCAGTGGCGTGGATAGCTCGGCCAGCGTCGCGGCCTGCTGCTCGATCAGCTCTGCCTGGCGCTGCTGCTCATCCTCCAGGCGCTGCTTGCGCTCGGTCATGTTCTGGACGATCAGCAGCACCTGCGAGATCGTACCTTTGTCATCCCGCAAAGGAATGTAGGTCAATTCCATATGGAATTCGCCATTGGGAAAGGTGTACGTATCCTCAACCTGAACCGGCGCGCCGGTATCCAGACATGCCTGAAAGCGCTTATAGGCGTGGGCAGCCTCCTGGGGCAGCAGGTAGTCCTCAAGCCGCCGGCCGATGATCTGATCCTGGGCCAGCCCGGCAGTTGCAGCAGCGTCCTGATTGCTGTAGATTAGACGTACATCCGAGCGGCTCACGACATCATAGGCCGTGATCGACATCGGTATGTTTTTGAGTAGCGTTTCCTGGAATTGTGCCAGCTTGTAAAGCTGAACCATATCTGCTGAGCTGGCGGGGTTGGATGGGCTAAGCGATGCATCAATCATACGTGGATTGTCCTATCGTCGCTGAAGGAGCATGTCCGGGCCTAAGCGCTCCTTAGGGCGTTGTGTAGCATAGCGAACCATCCTCTCCTTGCCACAGCCCGGCGGTCCTGTCCCCACTTCACTCATTTCGCGGCTGCTGAGTAGCCTTCTGGTAAGCGATAAAGAACCAAGAACCAAGAACCAAAACTCCCCTCGCCTGTCGCAACGGGAGAGGGGAGGCCGAGCAACGCGAGGCAGGGGTGAGGGCCTGCTACTTTGTTCTTGTGTTCCTTTGTTCTCTCGGCTACTGTCCCAGCGCGGCCTCAAGCACGCGAATCGCCAGCAGATATTCGTCAAGCACAATATGCTCATCGGGCGTGTGATCGAGCGCTGCATCGCCGGGGCCGTACGCGACGATCGGGCAGCGCCACGCCGGGCCGACGATATTCATGTCGGCGGTGCCGGTCTTCAGCACCAGTCCGGGCTGCATAGACTGCTGGCGGATCGCGCGGGTCAGTGATCGTGCCAGCGGCGAGCTGCGCTCGGCTTGAAAGGCCGGCACTGCGCCCTGAACGGTTACTTTGACCTGCGGATCGAAGCCCTGGACCGCTGCCGCCAGCGCGTCGGGCAGGAGATCGAGCGGTAGGCGAATGCTGATCTCGGCGACCGACCACTCGCTGAGCCCGTCGCTGCCGCTGTTGATGCTGAGCAGCGTCGGCAGCAGCTGATCGAATGCGCGCTCACGCTCGGCGTTGAACGCGGCGGCATAGCCTGCGATCTGTTGCCAGAGCGCGCTGATGCGCTCCGGTGCGGTCAGATGGTCATGCGCCGAATGCGTGCATGGACCTATGGCGCGGCAGGTGAGGCGCAGCGAGCCTTTGTAGCCAAGCGTGACGCGATTCCAGCCGCTGGGCTCGCCCACAATGCACTGATCGGGGCAGTAGCGCTCGACCACGTAGTGCGCGCCGCGCGACGAGGCAACCTCTTCTTCCACACAGCCGATCACGACGATGCGCCCGTTGAGCCGTCCTTGAGCGTGCAGCCGGGCAGCCGCGATCACAAACGCCGCCAGCGCGCCTTTGGCGTCCACCGCGCCGCGACCGTAGAGCCGTCCAGACTCTTGGCGCACCGGAATCGCGCCCGGCACCGTGTCGATATGACCCAGCAGCACAGTCTCGGGCTGCCCCTCGCCAATGGAGCCGACAGCGTTTCCGGCTCCGTCGATCGAGGCCGTGAAGCCTAGCGCCGCCATCTGCGCGACGAGATACTGGACCGCCGCGTGCTCGTCGCCGGAGACGCTGGGAATCGCGACCAGCTCCTGAAGCAGCGTGATCGCCGCGTGGTTGTCGGGCTGCGTGATCAGCTGTGGTGCAGACAGCGGCTCGTGAAGCAGCGCTTGCTCAGTCATCGCAACACCTCTGCCAGCGCCGCGACCACCGTGTCCAACTGCTCGGTCGTGATCACCAGCGGCGGCAGCAGCCGGATCACCGTTGGCCCGGCCGGCAGCGCCAGCACGCCGCGCTCCTGAAGCGCCTGGAGATACGGCGCGGCTCGTTCGCGCAGCTCGATTCCAAGCATCAGGCCGCGACCGCGCACCTCGCGAATCCGGCGGCTGGGAAGATCGCGCAGCCGGGTCAGCAGCCAATCGCCTTTGCCGGCTGCCTGCTCCGGCAATCGCTCTTGCGAGAGCACCGCCAGCGTGGCACGAGCGGCGGCGCAGGCCAGCGGATTGCCGCCAAAGGTCGATCCATGAGTGCCGGCGGTCAGCGCTCCCGCTCGCGGCCCGATCGCGATCGCGCCCATGGGCACGCCGCCAGCGATGCTCTTGGCGAGGATTAGCACATCCGGCGTAAGCTCGGCGTGCTCACAGGCCCACCAGCGCCCGGTTCGTCCAAAGCCGGTCTGGACCTCGTCGATCAGCAGCAGCGCGCCGCGCTCATGACAAAGCTGCTGCGCGCCGCGCAAAAACTCGTCGGTGCCGGGCCGAACGCCGCCCTCGCCCTGAATCACTTCCAGCAGCACGGCGGCGGTCTGGTCCGAGATCGCGGCGTCGAGCGCCTCAAGGTTGTTGTACGGCACGTGCGCGAAGTCCGGCACCAGCGGCTGAAACGGCGCGCGGTAGTGCTGCTCCCAGGTGGCGCTCAGCGCGCCCAGCGTGCGGCCATGAAAGCCGCGCATTGCCGCTACGATCTGCGTGCGTCTGGTGGTCGCGCGCGCAACTTTGATCGCCGCCTCGACCGCCTCCGTGCCCGAGTTGCACAGAAACAGCCGATCGAGACCTGCGGGCAGCAGCGCGCTCAGCTCGTCCAGCAGCAGTGCCCGCTGATCGTTGTACAGCGCTTCCTGGCAGGTGATCAGCGTCGCGGCCTGCCGCTGAATCGCGGCGATGACCTGTGGATGGCAGTGACCGACGTTGGCGACGCCATGCCCGGCGGCGCAGTCGATGTAGTCGCGTCCGGTGTCGTCCCAGAGCGTCGCGCCGCTGCCGCGCACGATCGTAAGCGGACGCTTGGCGTAGACGCCGGATGTGTGCCGCTCTTCCAGCGCGCGGTAGTCGATTGCAGTCGTCTCCATGCTCACTCCTGACTGATAGTCGTGCCCGCGCCGTCGAGCGCCGACTGAAGCGGATGCTCGCGCCGTCCATCGCCGATGATCACGCGCCCGACGCCGGCGTTGAGCGCCTCCGCCGCGCCGAGCAGCTTTTTCTTCATTCGGCCCTGCGCCCACTCCGAGGCGGCCTCAAGCTCGCCGCGCCGAACCTGCGATACCAGCGTCGATTCGTCGGGGAAGCGCCGCAGCAGCCCGGCCACATTCGAGAGCAGCAGCAGCGTCTCGGCTCCCAGCGCGCCCGCGATCGCCCCCGCCGCGCGATCGCCGTCTACGTTGAGCATCGCGCCCTGCTCACTGGTTGCCAGCGGCGCAACGATCGGGAGATAGCCATGATCCAAAAGCATTCGCAGCAGCGCGGCGTTGACCTGCCGGGGCGCTCCCGTCCAGTCGTCGCGGAGGATGCGCTGGCGTTCGTTTTCGACCACGCGGATCGTGTCTTTGCGCCGGGCTGTAATCAATCGCCCATCCAGTCCCGACAGGCCCAGCGCGTTCACGCCCAGGGATAGCAGCCGCTCGACCAATGTTCGATTGATCGCCGCCGTAGCCATCGCGAAGATCTCAAGCGTGCGTCGATCGGTGTAGCGGCTGGTGTGGCCCGAGGCCGTGGTGACGAAGCGCGGCGGATGATCGAGCTGCTCGGCTAGCTGGTTGGTCGCGTCCGAGCCGCCGTGGACGACGATCATCGGCTGTCTGTCGTGCCAGAGCGCCGCAATGTCACGGCACAGCGCATCCGAGTCGATTCCCGCCGCGCCGCCGAGTTTGATGACGAGCATAGAAGTTGATCTCCGAAAATCTAAACCCATGTAGGGGCACACCAGCGGTGTGTCCTGGACACGGCACCGCCGTGTCCCTACGACAATCAGTATTTCGGTCGTCGCTAAACCGGATGCAGCCCGATCGTTTCCAGGCCGGTGGTCTCGGGCCAGCCTTGCTGAAGGTTGAGACACTGAATCGCCGTTCCTGCCGCGCCCTTTTGCAGATTATCGATCGCCGCGATGGCGACGATACGGCCGCTTTCCTCGTCCAGCGCCCAGCCGACATCCGCCAGATTGCTGCCGGCCAGAATCTTCGGCTCCGGCAGCCGGTACACGCCGCTGCGCTCCTTGACGATCCGCACGAACGGCTCGTCGCCGTAGCTGCCGCGATAGATCCGCCACAGATCGCGATCGGTCAGCGGCTCACGCAGCCAGGCGTGACAGGTGGCCAGCGCGCCGCGCACCAGCTCGATCGCCGTGATCGAGAGATGACTCTCTGCGATGCCGAGCGCCTGCCGGACCTCGGCGGTATGTCGGTGGCCAACCGGCGCGTAGGATCGCACCACATGCGAGCGCTCAGGGTGATGGCTGCCGGCGTTGGGCTCGTCGCCGCCCTCGGACGACCCGACCTTGACCTCAGCCACGATCGGCCGTTGCGAGTCCAGCACGCCCGCCCGCACCAGCGGCAGCAGCGCCAGGTTGACCGCCGTGGCGTTGCAGCCCACGCCCGAGACGTAGCGCGCCGCCGCGATCCGCTCCCGGTTGATCTCGGGCAGCCCGTAGACGAAGCGCGACAGCCACTCGGGGTTGGGATGCTCTGCGCCGTACCAGCGCGCGTAGCTCTCGGGATCGTCCAGCCGAAAGTCGGCCGAGCAGTCGATGATGCGCGGCGCAAGCTCGGCGAAGCGCTCGATCTGCCGTGCGGCGTGGCCATGCGGCAGCGCCAGGATCAGCACGTCGCACGGCTCAAGCGCGGCCAGCGTGGAGAAGCGCAGCGCGGTGTAGCCGCGCAGATTAGGATGCGCTGAGTGTACAAATTGCCCGGCGCGGCGCTCGGAAGTCGCCTGTGCGATCTCGATCTGCGGATGGCGCAGCAGCAGCCGGAGCAGCTCACCGCCCACGTAGCCCGACGCGCCGACGATAGAAACACGAATCATACGAACCTCTATTAAGAACCAAGAACTAAGAACCAAGAACCAAGAACCTAGAGAGCTGAACAAGCGAACAAGAGAACAAAGGAACAAGAATAATCGAGCAATAGAACCTTTGGAAACTAAAAGAACTAAGGCACGAAAACTAAATGCTGAGTGGGTGCCGGTTCTAGGTTCTGGGTTCTAGGTTCTCCCTCCAGGACGTAGTCCACGATGCGCGCCGGAATATTCACGCCGGTCGTGTCGATCGAGTTGCGAAACTCCATCGTGTGATTGACCTCGTTGACCAGCAGCCGGCCGTCCTGCGTTTCGAGCAGATCGACCGCCAGGATGCCACCGCCGACCG
>DASWTQ010000045.1:0-6545 GCA_036402055.1 Herpetosiphonaceae bacterium | reverse complement strand
TCTGCACACGTCGCTCCGGGAGTCGCCCATTGGCATGACGCGCCACGCTGCGGATCAGGTGGCCTGGTTGTACCGGACCAACGCGCAGGCGAAACACGCCGGCTTCGAGCTGCGACATATCAAGCAGATTGTCGATCAGGTCGTGCAAGCGCGCGCTCTGCGCCTCGATGATCACCAAAAACTCTTCCGTGCGCTGGGGATCATGGGTATTGGGCGCGTAGAGCAGCGACTGCACACAGCCCTGGATTGCGGTCAGCGGCGTGCGCAACTCATGCGACACCATCGCCACAAAGTCGGATTTAAGTCGCTCGACTTCACGGAAGCGGCTGAGATCCTGAAAGACAGCGACGGCGCCTTCCATCTCCCCCGCCGCGTTATGCAACGGCACGGCATTGAATAACACCGGCACGCGCTGCCCGCTCCGCTGCTCGATGGTCAGTTCGACGCCAATCTGTGCAGTGCCTGCCAGCGCACGATGGAGCGGGATCTCATCCGGTTGCGCCGCTTCGCCATTCGCCCGATACAACCGCTCGATCACCGACGTGCTCAGTGGCTGGCTGAGCGGGAGTGGATCGTCGAGTAAGGTGCGCGCTGCCTGATTCGCCAGCACGATCCGGCGCGATGACGCTTCGGCGAACAGAATGCCTTCCGGTGATTGATCAAAGACCGCCTGAAGTCGTTGCTGCTCGCGCACGACCGCCGCATTGGCCGCCTCTGCCGTCACCACGGCCTGCTCGGCGCGCTCCCGCAGTTCTTCGCTCTCGCGGGTGAGTCGCGCGACGCCCCGGAAGATTCGCACCAGATAGACGCCCAATCCGATACCCAGCAAGCCGAGACTGAAGGTGAGCACCGTCTCAACCGTACGGACGCGGTTGATGCGGGCGCTCAGGTCGGCATCGATGCGCAGGATCTCGGTATTGAGCAGACGTAAGTCTTCCAGGACGCCATCGAAGCGCTGCTGGCTGCGACCCGTCGAGATGTTGGCGACCGCGCCCGCCAAATTTTCTTCCTGTACCAAGGCAATTTGTTGTTCCGGCCCATCCGCCTGCCACTGGACCACACGCTCGGCCAAGGCCGTTACCTGGGGAACCAGGCGCGGATCGATCGTCGACGCCAGGTCCTGAAGCTGGGCCAGATCGGTGGGTACATGGCTGGCAGCGGTCCCGTAGTCATTTAAAAACGCGGGCTGCTGCGTAATGACATAGCCGCGCGTCGCCGCTTGCATTGTTTGGACATTGTTTTCGATTCGCAGCCGCGTATCTTCAAATGTTTGGATTTGTTCACTCAGCTGCTGCCGCAACGAGACGGTCCACGCCGAGATCGCAGGTGGAAGGGTCACCAAGGACAGCAGGACCGCCAACGCGGCACCTAACCCCCAACGCAAGGATCGCTGGGAGCGCAGTAAGGCACGTGCATACGGATGGGCAGCCGCTGATGGTGTTTGTTTAGGCATGATCATCTTTCAGGAACCCTAGACCAAACACTTCTCGTTCGCCTAACAGGCTCGCCTGATTCCCTAACAATTGCCTAAACATGCCGCAACTCCTGTTCCAAGGCCAGTTGATCGGCTGCTGTTAGGCAAGATTGCGCTCCATTTAGGTTGTGGCGAGGTGGAGCTGGCATCCTGGAGGCAGGTGAAGACGACGGGAGGCAGACATGACTGGTCAACCCGTGCTGGTGATCGAGCACGACCCCACCGTACAACTCATTCTGATTGATATGTTGAGCCATGCCGGGTATGACGTGCGGGCGGCGATCTCCATGGAGGATGTTCGTGCGATCTTGAGCCGCTGTCGGCCAGCGCTCGCCGTGATCAGCGGCGGGAGTCGTGGGACGTTTGCTACCGGCTGGCGCATGGCGCAGTGCATTGCCGCCATCGATCCGGCATTACCGCGCATCATGCTGACCACCAATACCGCCGTGCTGCAGGAAGTCGGGCAGACGGAACGTGGGCAGCTCTTCGCCGCCGGGCTCTTAAAGCCCTTCGACCTGCATGAGCTGCTCGCCACAGTGGCCCGGCACCTTCGATCATCGGATGGACCAGCGTACACCAGCCTGTCGCGTCACGTCGATTCCCAGGCGCATGATCGTTCGCATGAGCACAAGGAGAAGCATGTATGAACACCCACACCCCACCGATGGATTTTGATCTGTTGAGCCAGCCAATGCAGCAGCGCCTCCAACGGCGGATCGCGCACCACAACGGCGCACTCGGCCCGGTTGTCGAGGCTATTCGCGCCGAACTGGCGCAGCTTGATGCCGATCCCGAGGTCATGTCCGAGGACAGCCGGCGCAGCTATCAGGCGCAACGCGCGCTGCTCGTGGCGCAGCTGGCCTATCTGGACACGGTTGGTGCCGCGCAGTCAGCGGATGCACACCCGCAAGCGCAGGGGTTCTGGTCACGCTTCCGCCGTGGGCAGCGGACACCCGTGACCGAATAAGCTGAGGGGATATACGAGTACGAGCGGCGCGACGAGCGATCGGCGCATGTGGTGTGAAGATCGTGCGTTGCGTTGGGTCGCGTGAGAGGAGAAAGGTATGAGAACCTGGTTTACGTTACTACAAACCCGCCATCTCACCCTGCGGGTCCACTATACCTGGCTGCTGGCGCTGGTGTTGGGCCTGTGGTCGCTGACGCGAGGGATTCTGCCCGCGCGGTTTGACGATGAACGCGGCGTCTGGCTACCGGCCCTGCTGATCCTGGTGGTGTATCTCGCCGTGGTAGCGCTGCATGAGGCGGGCCATCTGCTAGCGGCGAAGCTGCTCCGCGTGCCGATGACCACGCTCAACGTCCATCCGATCGGCACGCTGGCGCGCGTTCGTCACGAGGGCGCCGGTCCTGGGAAAACGTTTGTCATCGCCGCCGCCGGGCCGCTGGCCAATCTCGTCGTGTGGTTCCTGCTGGGTCGGGTACAGGCGACACCTGAGACGCTGGGCGCAGAGGTGCTGGGCTTCGCCCGATCCTTCAATCTGACGCTGGCGCTGATCAATCTGCTGCCGGGCTTGCCGCTTGACGGTGGCCGGATGCTGCGATCCGTGGTCTGGTTTGGCACCGATTACGATCTGGGCACGCGCATCGCGACGATGGCCGGCTACCTCGTGGCGGGACTGATCCTCCTGCTGGGCCTCAGCGCGCTCTTCGATCCGGGCTCCTTCTTGCGTGGCCTGTGGCTGATTGGCTTCGCCTGGCTGATCTACGAGGCCGGCACGAGCTTGCTGCGCCGCCGCGCGGTTGGGACCCTCTTCAAGCGTCTGACGGCCCGCGACGTCATGCTACCGCCGGAGCAGGTGGTCGAGCCAACCGTGATGCTGCGGGATGTCGTGACGAGCTGGCGCGGCCAAACCGGCGAAAATCCGACGCCCGTCGTGCAGAACGGTGTGTTGGTGGGTTTGATGACCTATAGCCGCGCGACCGATGTGCCGCAGGGGTATTGGGGTGAGCGCGCTGTGAGCAGCGCCATGATTCCGCTGGCTGAGCTCGTGACGGTTTCCCCTGATACACCGTTGGCGCACGTGCTGGGCCTGATCGATCCCGATGTGTTCAATGCCCTGCCGCTCCTCGTGACCGATGCAGACCGACTCGTCGGGCTGGTCGAGCCGCGTGAGCTGAGTCCATTACTGGATGTGCAAGATGTGCTGGGCCTGTCCCCGCCGCCCATGCCAGCTGCCGCCGTGACCGCTGCCTCGACGCCAGCCGACGCGCAGACCAAGCCGGTGCGGCAACCTATTTGAGTGAACAACGCGACCGATGCACGAGCGTGCAGACTCATGCGTAATGATCTGCACGCTCGATCTTTCAACGTCACAACTCCCCAGGAAAGGAGGCGCTGTGCCCCGACGTTCCTGCTGGCTCGTCCTGCTGTGGACACTGCTGGTGCTCTATCCAAACCCCCAGCGCGTGCTGGTGTCGGTGCCGCGCGCATGGTCGCCACCCGTCGATGCGGCGGCAGTGCGTGAGCTGGCGGCCACGCTGCCCGACGATCCTCAGGCGATTGAAGCCTTCGTCAATACCACGCTCGTGCCCTATGCCGTGCCGTGGCAGACCTACGGTGTGCCGTGGTACGTACCAACCGTCTCCGAGGTGCTGGCGCAGGGCCAGGGTGATTGCCAGGCGCGAGCGATCGTGTTTGCCAGCCTGCTTGAGGCCAAAGGGATTCCGGCGACGTTCGTGGGCTCGTTCGATCATCTGTGGGTGGACTATCCTGGCAAGCAGACGACGCCAATCGAGAACGCGTCCGTCGCTATCGTCGCCCAGCAACCGGACGGAGCGTATCGCTTCCGGTGGCCGGAGGTCATCGATTGGCGGGCGTCCTGGGCGATCGAGCGTGCCTACTTCTGGGATGCGATGCCGTATGAACGGCTGGCGCTGCTCCTAACTGGCTGGTTGCTGCTTGGACTGCGGTATCGCCTCGGCGAGTGGGGAGGAAAGATTCTGTTGTCCCGACGTCTGCCACGTACGCAGATCGTACCGGCAGGAAGGAAACCTTCGCTATGACGACACCACGCGTGCTGCTCCTGGAAGATGATGCGTCGCTGCAAACGCTGCTCGACACCGCCCTCACCCACGCCGGATATGCGGTGACGACCGCCATTCCCAACGACTATCTGTTTATGGCCCAGGAATTCAAGCCCCACATTGTCATCCTGGGATCGAACGATCGGGAGTTGGGTGACGCCGGCTGGACGATGGCCCAACTCCTGAATCAGACCTTTCCCCGCCTCGTGGTGATTCTGCTGTCCACCCATGCCGCCGTGATCGATGAGGTCGGCGTCACGCCGCGCGGTCGGTGCTTTGATGCTGGGCTGCGTAAGCCCTTTAAGGTCGATCAGCTCTTACACCTGATTGTCTGCCACTACCGCTAATGCGTCAGAAGGAGGACTCATTCCTGTATGCATCCTGACGCACCGTTCATGGCGTTGTTGGTGATCACCCTGCTCGCCCTCCTCGTTCCGGTCCTGGTGAGCCGTCTCCCTGGTATCCGCCTGCCGATTGTCGTAGGCGAGATCCTGGCGGGTATGGCCGTTGGCCAGAGTGGGCTCCAGCTGATCGCGCCATCGGCCACCCTCCAGTTTCTGCAAGAGTTTGGGTTTGTGTTCCTGATGTTTCTGTCCGGCCTGGAGCTGGACGTGCAGGCGCTCTTTTTGTCGCGCGCATGCGCGCGCGATCGTTCCCAGTGGCAGCAGCCGCTGCCGCTTGCGCTGCTGAGCTTCAGTCTCACGGTCCTGCTGGCGGTCGGGATCGGCGTTGGGCTGGTCCAGCTTGGTCTTGCGCGCAACGCCCTGCTGATGGGCTTAATCCTCATCACGACCTCGTTGGGGATTGTTGTGCCCGTGTTGAAAGAGCGGGGTCTCACCACCTCATCGTACGGTCAGGTCGTGCTGCTGACGGCGCTGCTGAGTGATTTTGTGACCTTGCTGCTGCTCAGCGTGGTGATCGCGCTCTTCAGCCGTGGCCTCAGTCTGGATCTACTGCTGTTTGGCGTGCTGCTGGCGGCCTTCGCGCTCGCGGTCAAGCTCGGACCGTGGTTTAGCCGCGTCCCGTGGTTGACACGGCTCGTTGATGAATTGTCGCACGCCACGGCCCAAGTGCGTGTGCGCGGCGCGCTGCTGCTGTTAGTCGCCTGGGTGGTGCTGGCGGAAACATTGGGCGTCGAGATTATTCTTGGGGCCTTTCTCGCGGGCGCAATCGTGCGGGTCAGCCGCCGCAAAGAAGGCTCGCCCCTCCCAGAGAAGCTGGACGCGCTCGGCTACGGCTTTTTTATTCCACTGTTCTTCATCCTGGTCGGCGCGCAGTTCGATGCACGGGTGTTGCTCGGATCGCCGAGCGCGCTGCTGCTAGTTCCGCTGCTGATCGTTGCGGCCTATGCCGTGAAGCTCCTGCCGGCACTGCTGTTGCGGGCGCTCTTCGGTTGGCGCGAAACTGTGGCAGCCGGCATGTTGCTGTCATCGCGCCTCTCGCTCATCATCGCGGCCTCGGCGATCGCGCTTGACCTTGGCCTGATCGCTGAGGCAACCAACGCAGCGCTGATTCTTGTCGCGATCGTCACGTGTACCGCCTCCCCGATCCTGTTTAATCGGATATTGCCCTACACAGCCAGCACGGAGCGGAGCGGTGTCATCATCTGCGGCACGGATCAGTTGGCGGAGTTGCTTGGTGAGCGGCTACGCCGAAGCGGCGAGTCGATAACGTGTATTGGTCGTGACCAGGAGCGGTTGCAGGCATTCCGACACGCCGGATTCCTGGTCGGGCTGGGTGATCCGACGGATGGCAGCATCTGGGATGGCATCAATGCGCAGCGAGCACGGGCGCTGATCGTGACCTCGTCCGCGCCGGGGCTGGTGGTTGACGTCTGCCGACAGGCCCGCCAGCGCTACGGCATCCCCACCGTGATCGCCCGCGTCGATGATCCGGCGCTTGTCCGCCAGCTTGCGCCGCTCGATGTCCAGGTCGTGCAGCCGGCATTCGCGACGGCCCTCGCCCTGGAAGGGGCGTTACATTTTCCATCGGCTTTTGCGCTGCTCATGGATCAAGCCGACGATGTCGA
>DASWTQ010000044.1:0-9181 GCA_036402055.1 Herpetosiphonaceae bacterium | reverse complement strand
ATCCCGATGCCGGCGCTGGAGCTGCCGGGCCTCACGCTGAGCCTGCTGGATGTCGACCACGGCATCGCGCGCTACGACCTGCGGCTCGGCCTGATCGAAGGGCCCGACGAGCTGAGCGGCTCGATCGAGTACAACAGCGATCTGTTCGACGCCGCCACGATCGCGCACCTGGCGACGCTCTTCGCAACGCTGCTGACACTCGTGGCCGCGCGACCGCAGACGAGTCTGGACGAGCTGAAAGCGACGCTGAACGAAGCTCACGCACGGTATCAGGCCAGCAAGCAGCAGGCGCTCAAAAACACGGTGATGCAGAAGCTGAAGCAGTCGCGGCGACCATCCGCGCGCGGCAACTGATCTCAGATTTCACTCCTAACAGTAAAGGAACGCAAGATCATGTCATCGCAAGAGCCCCAAAAACCGAGCATCAAAGGACCGGGCGCGCCCAGGCGCCAGGCCGTCAGCCTTTCGCAGCAAGATCTCGTCAGCTATAGCCAGCTTCAGCCCAATCAGGCGCTGCCGCTGGTGGTCACGCCCGCCGTCGCCGGTGTCGATCTGCTGAGCTGGGCCGGCACCAACCGCGAGACGATCGAGACGCAGCTCTTGAAGCATGGCGGCATCCTGTTTCGCGGCTTCAACATTAAAGCCGTGCCCGAGTTCGAGCAGCTGATCAAGACGATCGCGGGCGACCTGCTGGAATACTCGTATCGCTCGACGCCGCGCAGCCAGGTCAGCGGCCGAATCTACACCTCGACCGAATACCCGGCCGATCAGGCGATTCCGATGCACAACGAGATGGCCTACACCACCAGCTGGCCGATGAAGATCGCCTTTTTCAGCGTGATCGTCGCCGAGCAAGGTGGCGAAACACCGATCGCCGATAGCCGCAACGTTTTTCAGCGCATCGATCCGGCCGTTCGCCAGCGCTTCGCCGACGCCGGCGTGATGTATGTGCGCAACTACGGCAAAGGCATCGATCTGCCCTGGCAAGACGTGTTTCAAACCGATGATCCGGCTGAGGTCGAGGCTTACTGTCGCAGCGCCAACATCCAGTTCGAGTGGAAAGACGGCGATCGGCTGCGCACCAGCCAGGTCTGCCAGGCGGTGGCGACACATCCCCAAACCGGCGCGCCGGTCTGGTTCAACCAGGCGCATCTTTTCCATGTCTCAGCGCTGCCCGCCGAGGTTCAAGCCGCGCTGCTGGCCGACTTCGCCGAGGGGGATCTGCCGCGCAACACCTACTACGGCGACGGCTCGCCGATCGAGCCGGAAGCGCTGGCAGAGATTCGCCGCGCCTATGACGCCGAGACGATCGCGTTTCCGTGGCAGGCAGGCGACATTTTGCTGCTTGACAACATGCTGGTAGCGCATGGCCGCTTTCCCTTCGCCGGAGCGCGCAAAACCGTCGTCGGCATGGCCCAGGCGATGAGCGGCAGCGGGCAGTAAGCATCCCACGATTCTTTTCGCTTCCGAAGCAGATTAGCACAAAGGCAGGATCATGGACCAGACCCCCCAGGCGGGCTTTCGACTTTCGCCGCAGCAGCGACACGTGTGGTTAGGGCAGCAGAGCAGCCAGCAGCCCTTCTATGCACAGTGCGCGATTCGCATCCAGGGCCCGCTCGACCGCGCGACGCTGACCGCCGCGACCCGGATGATGGTAGAGCGCCATGAGATCCTGCGCACCACCTTTCACACGCTGCCGGGCATGCAGTTTCCGCTCCAGGTCATCGCCGAGACGCTGCCGCCCAGCATCCAGGAGATCGATCTGCGTGGTCTCACGGCCGCCGAGCAGGTAGCCCAGATCGAGAGTCTGCTCCAAAATCTGCTCCGGCAGCCGCTCGATCTGACGGTAGGCCCGCTGCTTCAGGTTGCGCTGCTCGCCCTGGATCGTGACGATCAGCTGCTGGTGCTGCAAGCGCCGAGCTTGATCGCCGACATAGGGGCGCTGCGGCTGCTGGCCCAGGAGATCGGCGCGCTCTACACGGCGCTGCTTCAGCACACGCCGCCGCCCGACGATCCGCCGCAGTACGTCGATCTGGCCGCCTGGCTCAACGAGCTGATCGAGAGCGAAGAAACCGCCTCGGGCCGCGACTTCTGGCAGCGACAAGATTTTTCTGGACTGCGCACGCTCGCGCTGCCGTTTGCAAGGACCGGCGAGGCCCAATCGTTTGTGCCGGGCGCGATCGAGCTGTCGCTGCCAGGTGCGATCGCGAATCAGCTCGCGGCCTTCGCAGAGCAGCAGTCGGTCGCGATCGAGGATGTGTTGCTGGCCTGCTGGCTGCTGCTGCTGTGGCGCTACAGCTCACAGACCGATCTGATCGTCGCGCTGATCTCGGAGGGACGCAAATACGAGGAGCTGGCGCAGGCGCCGGGATTGTTCGCCACCGATCTGCCGCTGCACCAGAAGCTCGATCCGCAAACACGCTTCGACGAGCTTGTGCGACAGGTGCGACAGGCCACGCAGACGGCCGAAGAGTGGCAGGAGTTTTTCGCCTGGGACTATCTGTCAGACGCTCTCGGTGATGATCCAGCGCCGGGATCGCTGCCCTTCGGCTTTGCCTACACCACGCTGCCCGCGCCCTACACCACAGCCGATCTTAGCTTCACGATCGAGCGGCAGACCGGCGCTGTCGAGCCGTGCCTGGTGCGGCTGGCGTGCGAGTCGCGCGGCGAAGCGTTGCAGCTCACCTTGCAGTACGACGCGCAGCGCTGCGCCGCCGTCGACGTCGAAGGCATGGCACGCGCGCTGGAAACGCTGATCGCGAATGTGCTGGCCCGGCCCGCCGCGCCCCTTGCCGGCTACGCGCTGACCGACGAGCCGGAAGCTCAGCGGTTGATCGCGCTGCTCAACCCGGCCCAGCCGCAGCCCGCGCCCGCCGACTCCTTTCATCAAAGATTCGCGGCCCAGGCGCAGCGCACGCCCGACAACATCGCGCTGGTCGAAGAAGACCAGCAGCTGACCTACCGCGAGCTTGATCTGCGGACCAACCAGCTGGCGCATCACCTGCAAACGCTGGGCGTCGGGCCTGATAGCTGCGTGGCGCTATGTCTCGATCGGTCGCTGCATTTCATCGTCGGGCTGCTGGGCGCGCTCAAAGCAGGCGGTGCCTACGTGCCGCTCGATCCGACGCTGCCCGCCGAGCGGCTCCAGCTGATGCTGGAAGACATCCAGCCACGAGCGATTCTGACGCGCCAATCGCTGCTCACGAACTTGCCCGACTCCGGCATAACGACGATCTGCCTGGATCGCGATTGGGACACGATCGACGCGGCTGATGCGACGCCGCCGCCCTCCACGATCGACGCGGCGAATCTGGCGTATGTGCTGTTCACCTCAGGCTCGACCGGCCGGCCCAAGGGTGTTGCCGTCGAGCACCGGCAGCTCAGCGCCTACCTCGACGCGATTTTGCTGCGGCTGGATCTGCCCGGCCCGGCGCACTTCGCGCTGGTCTCGACTACCGCCGCCGACCTCGGCAACACGGCGATCTACCCAGCGCTGGCGACCGGCGGCTGCCTGCATCTGATCAGCCCGTCGCGCGCCGCCGACTCTGCTGCATTTGCGGAGTATGTCGCCCGCCACCCGATCGACTGCCTCAAGATCGTGCCGTCGCATCTGCGGGCCTTGCTCAGCGGCTCTGATCCTGCACGTCTGCTGCCGCGCCAGCGCCTGATCCTCGGCGGCGAGGCGGCGAGCTGGGCCTGGGTTCGCCAGCTTCAAGAGCTGATGCCCGAGGGAGCGCGCATTCTCAATCACTACGGTCCGACCGAGACAACCGTCGGCGTGCTCACGTTTCCGGTCGATCCTGCACAGCCGCCGGACAGCGCAACCCTACCAATCGGCCGGCCGCTGGCATTCGCGCAGGCCCATGTGCTCGACGCGCGGCTTCAGCCCGTGCCGGCCTGGGTTCCCGGCGAGCTGTATATCGGCGGCGCGACGGTCACGCGCGGCTACCTCGACCGGCCAGAGCTGACTGCCGAGCGCTTCATCCCCGATCCATTCAGCCAGAGTCCGGGATCGCGCCTGTACCGCACGGGCGATCTGGCGCGCAGCCTGCCCGATGGCACGATCGCGTTCCTTGGCCGCGTGGATTTTCAGGTCAAGCTGCGCGGCTTCCGCATCGAGCTGGGCGAGATCGAAGCCGTGCTCAACCAGCATCCGCAAGTGAGCGCGTGCGTGGTGGTGGCGCGCGAGGAGCAGGGTGGAGACAAACAGCTGGTGGCGTACGTGGTGGAGAAGAACCAAGAACCTAGAACCAAGAACCAAAACCTAGAGTCGGATGGTTCTAGGTTCTTAGTTCTAGGTTCTGCCGAGTTGCGGCAGCATCTCGGCGCGCGGCTGCCCGACTACATGGTTCCCGCCGCCTTCGTGATCCTTGACGCACTGCCGCTGACACCCAACGGCAAGATCGATCGCGGCGCGCTGCCCGCGCCGAAGCCGGCAGCCGCCGAGCGCGAGGTGATCGCGCCGCGCACGCCGGAAGAAGAGCTGATGGCGGATCTGTGGCGGCAGATCCTGGGCGTGCAGCAGATCAGCCGCGACGACAGCTTCTTCGCGCTGGGCGGCCATTCGCTGCTGGCAACCCAGCTGATCGCCAGGATTCGCGCGGCGTTCCAGGTCGAGCTGCCGCTGCGCGCGCTCTTTGAAGCGCCGACGCTGGTCGAGATCGTCGCGCAGGTGACCAACTTACGCGCGAGCAGCCCGCCGCCCGCCGCTCCGATCCAGCCGGCACCTCGCACAGACGCGCTGCCGCTCTCGCTGGCCCAGCAAGGACTATGGTTTATCGCGCAGCTTGCGCCCGAGAGCGCGGCCTATACCATGTCTATGCCGCTGCGACTCCACGGCCCGATCAACCTCGACGCGCTGCAACAGGCGCTCGACGCGCTGGTCCAACGTCACGAAACGCTGCGCACAACATTTGTCACGCTCGACGGCCAGCCGCTGCAAGTGATCGCGCCGATGCAGCAGCACGGGCTGTCATCCCGATTAGTGCTGCACGATCTTCAGCAGCTAACGCCCGCCGAGCGCGAGGCTGCGGCTGCGCGGCTGGCGGCCGAAGACGCCGGCTCGCCCTTCGATCTCCAGCGTGGGCCGCTGCTGCGCGCGACGGTGCTTCAGCTTGGCCCAACTGAGCACGTGCTGCTGCTGGCGATCCATCACCTGATCGGCGACGGCTGGTCGTGGCGCGTGCTGGCCCGTGAGCTGGCGACGCTCTATCTGAGCTTTTGCCAGAGCCAGACGGACAGCCGCCTGCCCGATCTCCCGATCCAGTACGCCGACTATGCGCTCTGGCAGCGCAGCTGGATTCAGCATGAGGCGCGCGAGAAGATGCTGGCCTACTGGCAGCAGCAATTGGCTGGCGCTCCGCCCATTCTGGACCTGCCGACCGACTATCCACGACCGGAGGTTGCGACCTACACGGGCGCGATCCATACATTTATCCTGCCGCTGGAGCTTGCGGCAGCCGCCCACGACCTGAGCCACAGGTCGAGCGTCACGCCCTTCATGGTCTACCTGGCAACCTTCCAGATTCTGCTGGCGCGCTACAGCGGCCAGAGCGACATCGTCGTGGGCACGCCGAGCGCCAACCGCACACGCGCCGAGACTGAAGGGCTGATCGGGCTGTTTCTCAACACGCTGGCGCTGCGTGTCCAGCTGCACGACAACCCGACCTTTGAGGCGCTGTTGCAGCGAGTGCGCGAGATGACGCTGGGCGCCTTCGCGCATCAGGCGCTGCCGTTCGATCAGGTCGTGGAGGCAGTGCAGCCCCGGCGCGATCTGCGCTACAATCCGCTCTTCCAGGTGCTGTTCATGTTCCAGAACATCCCGACGCCGGTGATCGAGCTGCCGGGGCTGAGCGTTGAGCTGCTGGAAGTCGACAGCGGCACGTCGATGCTGGACATGACCTTTGCGCTGATGGAGACCGAGGCCGGATTGTCCGGCGTGGTCGAGTACAACACCGATCTTTTCGCGCCCGCCACAATCGAGCGGCTGGTTGGGCATTACACCAGGCTGCTGGAACAGCTGACGACCAATCCCGCGCAGCCGATCGCCAGTGTGCCGCTGCTGACCGGCGCTGAGCAGCAGCAGCTCACGGCCTGGAACGCCACCGCAGCGACCTACCCCGAAACGCTCTGTATCCACGCACTTTTCGAGGCGCAGGCAGCGCGCACGCCGGATGCCGTCGCGCTTGTCGATGGGGAGCGCAGCCTGAGCTACCAGGAGCTGAATCAGCGCGCGAACCAGCTGGCGCACCGGCTCCAGGATCTAGGCGTCGGCAATCGACCTGGAGCTGAGACGCGGGTCGGCGTGTGCCTCCATCGCAGAGCGGATCTGATCGTAGCGCTGCTGGCCGTGCTCAAAGCCGGCGCCGCCTACGTGCCGCTCGATCCCGCCTATCCCGCCGATCGACTCGCCTTCATGCTGGCCGACTCTGAGGTCGCGATCCTGCTCACGCAGCAATCGCTGAGCGAACGACTGCCGGCACATAGCGCGCACACGATCTACCTCGACACCGACTGGCACACCATCGCCCGATTCCCGGCGAGCAACCCGATCAGCGCGGTCACATCTGAGCACCTGGCGTACGTAATCTACACCTCAGGCTCGACCGGCACACCCAAGGGCGTCGCGATCCCGCACCGCAGCACGGTCGCTATGCTCGACTGGGCGCGCCACGTCTTCAGCGCCGAGCAGCTGGCCGGCGTGCTGGCGGCAACCTCGGTCTGCTTCGATCTGTCGGTCTTCGAGATCTTCCTGCCGCTGAGCGTCGGCGGCAGCGTGATCCTGGCCGAAAATGTGTTGCAATTGCCGAGCTTACCTGCCGCCGCCAGCGTGACGCTGATTAACACGGTGCCCTCGGCGATGGTTGAGCTGGTGCGAATCGGCGGCGTGCCGCACACGGTCTCCACGGTCAACCTGGCCGGCGAGCCGCTGCCGTGGGCGCTGGTTCAGAGCATCTACCGGCAAACCGCAGCTCGGCACGTCTTCAATCTGTACGGCCCGTCTGAAGACACGACCTACTCGACGTTTACCGAGGTCGCACCCGACGACGAGCGCGCGCCCTCGATTGGTCGCCCGATCGCCAATACGCAGGCGTACATTCTGGATGCCACGCTTCAGCCGGTGCCGGTCGGCGTGACCGGCGAGCTGTATCTCAGCGGCGCTGGACTGGCGCGCGGCTACTTGAAGCGGCCCGCGCTGACGGCCGAGCGCTTCATCCCCGATCCATTCGGCGGCACAACTGGCTCGCGGCTCTACCGCACGGGCGACCAGGCGCGCTATCGCCCGGACGGCACGATCGAATTTCTGGGCCGGCGCGACCACCAGATCAAGCTGCGCGGCTTCCGCATCGAGCTGGGCGAGATCGAAGCGGCGCTGGCAAGCCATCCGGCGGTTCAAGCAGCCGTCGTGATGGTGCGGCACGACACGCCGAGCGCGGATCAAGCGCTGGTGGCATACGTCGTCGAAGAACAAAAGAACAAAGAACAAAGGAACAAAGAACAAAGGAGTACCATGACTCCCCTTCTCCTACCGCAGTGGGAGAAGGGGTCGGGGGATGAGGGCCTGACCAAGAATCGGGGTGAGGGCCTGTCCTCCACACTCCGCGCCTTCCTCAAAGATTCGCTCCCGAGCTACATGATCCCGTCGGCCTTCGTGTTCCTCGACGCGCTGCCGCGTACGCCCAGCGGCAAGCTCGATCGCGGCGCGCTGCCGGCACCGGGAGCTTTTGGCGCGCAGCTCGTCGATTCAGGCCCCGCGCCGCGCACCCCGGCCGAGGAGCTGCTGGCCGGCATCTGGGAGCGCGTCCTGGGCCGCGCGCCGATCGGCGTTCACGATCAGTTCTTTGAGCTGGGCGGTCATTCGCTGCTGGTCACACAGGTTATCTCACGAGTGCGCGAAACGTTCCAGATTGAGCTGCCGCTGCGCAGCCTCTTTGAGGCGCCGACCGTCGCGGAGCTTGCACGGCGGATCGAGACGGCGCGACAGAGCGCACAGGGTCTCGTCATCCCGCCGCTGCTGCCCGCCCCGCGCAGTGGTGATCTGCCGCTGTCGTTTGCGCAGCAGCGCCTGTGGTTCCTGGATCAGCTGGAGCCGAACAACCCGTTCTACAACATTCCCACCGCGATCCACCTGGCGGGACAGATCGACGCGGACTTGTTGGAGCAGGCGCTCAACCAGATTGTGCGACGACACGACAGTTTGCGCACGACCTTTGTCCAGGGAACAGCCGAGGCGGATGGACGCGCCGCGCAGGTGATCGTGCCGGATCTCGCGCTCAGGATCAGCACTATCGATCTGCGCCAGCTTGCCGAGCCGGAGCGCCGGGCCGAGATCCAGCGGCTGATGTCAGCCGAGGCCCAGCAGCCCTTCGATCTCCTTCACGGCCCGCTGATCCGCGCCACGCTGCTTCAGGCCGATCCGTCTGAGCATGTGCTGCTGATCACGCTGCATCATATCGTCAGCGACGGCTGGTCGATGGGGATTCTGGTGCAGGAGCTGGCCGCCTGCTACGGGGCGCTCACATCCGGCGCTCCGCTGACGGATCTGCTGCCGCCGCTGCCGATTCAGTACGCCGACTATGCGCTCTGGCAGCGGCAGTGGTTGGCGCCGGGAGCGGCCGGCGGCGTCTTCGAGCAGCAGCTGAGCTACTGGAAGCGCCAGCTAGCCGATCTACCGACGCTCGATCTACCCAGCGATCGGCCGCGTCCGCCGGTGCAATCCTTCAAAGGAGCCGCGCTGCGCTTTGAGCTACCCGCCGCGCTGACTGAGGAGCTGCGCGCGCTGAGCCGCCGCGAGGGCGTGACGCTGTTTATGACGCTGCTGGCGGCATTCAAGATTCTGCTGGCGCGCTACAGCGGTCAGGACGACATCGTCGTGGGCACGCCGATCGCGGGCCGCAACCGCGCCGAGACCGAGAACCTGATCGGCTTTTTCGTCAACACGCTGGTCTTGCGCACCGATCTGAGCGGCAATCCGAGCGTTCGAACGCTGCTCAAGCGGGTACAGGAAGGCGCGCTCGACGCCTACGCGCATCAAGATCTGCCCTTTGAGCTGATCGTGGACCAGGTGCAGCCGGAGCGCGACATGAGCCGCAATCCGCTGTTCCAGGTCTTGTTCGCGTTACAGAACATGCCCATGCGTACGATCGAGCTGCCGGATCTCACGCTGCACAGCCTGCCCACC
>DASWTQ010000043.1:0-9854 GCA_036402055.1 Herpetosiphonaceae bacterium | reverse complement strand
AGTACCAAAATCCCCCTCGCCTGTCGCAACGGGAGAGGGGGTGGCGAACGGAGTGAGCCGGGGGTGAGGGCCGGCGAAAGAACAAAGGAACAACAGAACAAAGGAACAAAGAAAAGCTGCGCTATTCCCCCCTTGCCTATGGCAATGGGAGAGGGGGCTAGGGGGTGAGGGCCGAGCCAAGAACCTGGAAGCGAAGCAGCTTGCGTTTGGTTCTGGGTTCTAGGTTCTTGGTTCTTCCAGCGCAGCCTATCTACTCATGCCGCAGCGCCATCAGCGGATCGAGACGCGCGGCGCGGTTGGCCGGGTAGAGCCCCGCGACTACGCCGATCAGCGTCGCGAAGACCAGCGAGACCAGCGCCAGCGTCGGCGTGACCACAAAGAAATCGCCGCGAATCGGCAGTTGCTCGCGCTCGATGTACCACAGGATGATCCGGTTGAGCAGCAGCCCCAGGCCCCAGCCCGAGATAATCCCGATCACGCCGCCCATCAGCCCGATCATGCCGGCCTCGAACATAAACATCAGCCGAATATCGCCACGTGACGCGCCGATCGCCTTGAGCGTGCCGATCTCACGGGTACGCTCATAGATCGACATAATCATGGTGTTGACAATGCCCAGCGAGGCTACCAGCAGCGCCAGCCCGCCGACCGACGAGAGCATCACGTTGATCACGGTGAAGACCTGATCTGCCAGATCCAGAATCAGCTCAAGCGACTGGACGCGAAAGCCCTCGCTGCGGATCTGCGGCACCAGCTCGTTGGCCGCTGCGATCGTCGTCGCGCGGATCGTCACCGAGTCGTAGCCGTCGGTCGCCAGAATATCGGGGCGGTTGAACCACCAGCCCTTCATCGTAGCCCGATCCGCCAGCGGCACGCGCACCGTCGGGATCTCCTCCGACGACACGCCGACAACCGTAAAGCTAAAGCTCTGGCTTTCGCCGCGCGGCGCTTGCAGCACGATCTCAACCGGCTGTCCCACCAGCGACGCAAACTGATCGCTGGGA
This sequence comes from Herpetosiphonaceae bacterium, assembly GCA_036402055.1. Lineage (GTDB taxonomy): Bacteria > Chloroflexota > Chloroflexia > Chloroflexales > Kallotenuaceae > LB3-1. The sequence goes on along the minus strand of DASWTQ010000043.1, from coordinate 8,850 downwards.
ATATCCAGCTCCTCTAGCACACCCGCCGTCAGCACAAGCTTGCCTGGCTCATCCGGCACCTCGATCGTGCCCGCCAGCGCGGTGGGCGGCGTGCTGAAAGGCGTTTGACTCAATACGCCATCTCCGCCGCTGATGCCGATCTGCTGCGTCTTGTCGCCGATCTTGAGCGCGCTGGCAACACCCAGCGGCAGATCGCCGTCCGGTACGATCTCGCGCACGTTCGGCAGCTGTCGCCAGCGCTCGACATCTTCGGGCAGGATCGGATTGGTGCGCTGCGGCGCCGCAAACTGCGTGAAAAAGTTGCGCTCGCCTTCGCGCGGGCTCACAAATACGCGCTCCAGACCGATCTGCGCGAACTGCTTGTTGATCTCGATCCGCACGCCGATGCCCAGCGAGACCATCGTTACGATCGTCAGGATGCCGACGATCACGCCGATCGAGGTCAGGATCGTGCGGACTTTGCGCCGGCCGAGATTGGAGAGCGCCGTGCTGAGCATATCGCCGAGAGTCATCGCATGGCCTCCACTGCTGCGGGCTCCGCGCGGTAGCCGTTGCGCTCGGCCGCCGTCTCGATGCGCTGGATCTTGCCGTCGAGCAGATGCACGATCCGGTCGGCGTGGCTGGCGACGTTCATATCGTGGGTGACCAGCACCATCGTCAGGCCCTGCGTGCGCAGCAGGTCGCCCAGCATGTTGAGAATATCTTTGCCGGTCTTCGAGTCCAGGTTACCGGTCGGCTCGTCGGCCAGCAGCAGCGCGGGGTTGTTGGCTAGCGCCCTGGCGATCGCGACACGCTGCATCTCGCCGCCCGAAAGCTCGTTCGGCTTGTGCCCGGCGCGCTTGCCCAGCCCCACTCGGCCCAGCAGATCCAGGGCGCGCTCGCGGCGGGCTTTGCGATTCTGGCCCGCCAGCATGAGCGGCACCTCGACATTTTCGACGGCGCTGCGGGTCGGCAGCAGGTTGAAGCTCTGGAAGATAAAGCCGATCCGGTCGCGACGATAGCGGACCAGCCGCTTATCGCTGGCCTTGCCCAGCTCCAGATCTTCGACCCAGATCTCGCCGTCGCTGGGCCGATCTAGACCGCCGATCAGATTCAGCAGCGTCGATTTACCTGAGCCGGACGGCCCCACCAGTGCGACAAACTCGCCGCGCTGGATGTCGAGATCGACGCCGTTGAGCGCCATCACCGACTCCTTGCCCATCGAGTAGCGGCGGGCCAGACTGCGCGCTCGGATCAGGGCTGTGTCCTCTTGCATGCGTTATCCCCGTACTGCTTCCGGTGTCTCATAGACGCTTAAAATTCTATCACGAATAAACGACGAGGGTACGGACATGGCCCGTACCCTCGCACTGTGAGCCGTTTTATGACGCTACTTGAGCGACTCGGCGATCGCGGTTGCCTCGTCGGGCGTCAGCGTTCCAGCGATCACGATCGTGACGCCGTTCTCCTGCCAGCGCAGGAACGTGCCCTGCTGCGCGCCGCTGCCGGTGATCAGGCTTCCGCTCTGGCCACGCACCTGCACCTGCTGCGTCTGCGCGCCGGCCGGCTGGCGCTCCTCGCCGGGGAAGCCGCCCTTGCTCTGCACCAGGCTGAAGTTGATCGCGCCCGAGTAGTTCTGGATCACGGTCTCGCCGCGCATGTTCAGCTGCTGAACTTCGTCGAGCTGCACGCCGCTCGGCAGCGTGGCAGGCGCCAGCACCGTGAACGAGGCGGCCTTGCGCGCGTCGTCCAGGTTGGTGGTCTGCGGCCGGGCCTTCTTGGCGATCTCGGCGGCGTTGATCACCTCGGCTCCGGCGGGCGGCGTGAAGGTGAAGCGGTCGTCGGCGATCGTCTGGTTGAGATCGAGCGTGGTCGCCGTCGCCTCTAGCTTGCCGAGGTCTTTGGCGTCGAGCAGCGCCTTGACCGGCAGATCGCTCCGCTTATCGACCCACAGGGTGGTATCGATCACGTTGCCGAGCTGAAGCTGCTGCTGCGTCTCCGGCTTGGGCGTCAGGCGAATCTTCCAGGTGTCGCGACCGGCGATCTGCTCGCTCTGGTTCTCGATCGTGACGTTGGCGCCGTCGATCAGCTGCTGCAACATCTCTTGCATCTGCACCATCTGCGCGGCGGGATCGGCAGCGCCGGCCTGGCCCTGCTTCAGATCGCTACGCTTGCCGGTGATTACCTTGTTGGCCTTGGGCGTGTACAGCCAGAAGGTCTCGCCGTCGCTGACGAACTCGGTGTTGACCAGATCCTGCTCGTTGGCGCTCAGCACCTTGGCGCGCAGCTTGCCGATCGGCTTGCCGGCTGCGTCGGTCTGGCCGGTCTTTTTGGCCCAGGCCTCGACCGAGAAGCTGCCGCTGCGCTCCGGCGATGTCAGCGCAACATCGGCGATCACATGTGCAGTCTGTAAATTATTGCGCGCTGTTTCCATCCGGCGCATGATCTCATCGGCTGTCACCTCGCGCGGGGCACACGCGGCGAGCAGCAGCCCAACCATAGCCAGCAGCGAGCCAAGACGAAGCATTCGCATGGTGAAATCCTTTCCGTAGATCTTCCGTAGATCTGCCTTTATCTATGATACGCTCGTTGCCGCCGGTTATGTGTTATCGGAGCGGCCGGATGATATTAACAATTGTTACAAGGGCCTGTGCTACACGCTTCGATGTGAGCTTTTGTTCTCTTGTTCTTGATCAGGCCCTCATCCCCGGCTCGCAAGCTCGCCACCCCCTTCCCCGCGTTCAGCCGGGCTTCCGGCTTCACGGCGGCAGGCGAGGGGGAATAGCGGAACTGTCGTTTGTGCGCCCAGAGGGCACCCGGTTCTGTTGTTCTTTGTTCTTCGCCGGGCGCCCTCTGGGCATGGCACCCGGTTCTAGGTTCTAGGTTCTTGGTTCTTCTCTGCCCTTTGTTCTTTTGTTCTTTTGTTTTCGATCAACAACGGTAGACGCAGCTCGATCCTGTTCGGCAGCTGATCCTGGATTATTGCCGTGCCGTGATGTGCCGTGACGACCTCACGCACGAGCGCCAGTCCCTGGCCCTGGCCGTTGGTGGTGCTAAATCCGCGCTGCCAGACCTGCTCCCGAAGCTCGGGCGCGATGCCGGGGCCGCTGTCTCGCACTTCGATGCGCGTATCGGAACGATCGGTGCAGGCGCTCAGCGCGACGCTGCCGCCGGGCGGGGTCCACGTCAGCGCGTTGTCGAGCAGATTCAGCAGCGCCTGCTTGAGGCGGTCGCGATCGCCCAGGATCGACAGGCCGGGCTCGGAGGTGGCTGTGAGCAAAACTCCGGCGCGCTCGGCCCGTGGCTGCATGATGCGTCCAGCCTCGGCGATCAGCTCGCTCAGATCGATCGGCTGGCGGCGGCGCAGTGGAGCCGGCGTCGAGTCGCGGGGTTGCAGCAGCTCGTCGACCAGCCGTTGCAGACGGGCGGCCTCGGTCTGGATGATCTGGAGATCGGCCTGCTGCTCCGGGCTGGCGTCGTCCTCCAGGTTTTCGGCGGTGCCGCGAATCGCCGTCAGCGGCGTGCGCAGCTCATGCGAGATCGCGCGGTAAAACTCCTGGCGGGCGTTGGCCAGCCGCTCGACCTCCGCCAGCCGGGTTTGTAGCTCGTCGGCCATGGTGTTGAGCCGCGCCGCCAGCTGCCCGATCTCGTCGTCGCTGCGATCGGTGGAGCGCGCTGTGGTATCGCCGCCGGCGATCGTCGTCGCGACACGGCGCAGGTCGCTAAGTGGCCGCACCAGGCTGCGCGCCAGCAGATGACCGGCCACGCCCGCCACGGCCAGCGCAAAGGCCGCGCTCGGAATCAAGGCGAGCAGCAGCAGCCCGAGCAACGCCCGATCGCGGACCACCGTCTGCGACAGCTCGACCACGCCGATCGTCTGCGCGTCACGCACGACCGGATAGGCCACGAAGCGGCGGTTGTGTTCGAGAGCAAAGGGCTGAATCGGCAGCGGGCTGGTCAGCAGCGGCACGGCGGCGCGTGACGGGAAGTTGCCCAGGTCGCGGCTGGCGAAGAGCACCGCGCCGTTGGGAGCCAGCACCCGCACGGTAGTGTCCGGCGGCGGATTGAAGCGCTGCACCAGCGTCGGCGCGACAACCGCCAGCGTGTTCGAGTCGGTAGCCAGCTCGGAGGCGTAGACCGCATAGACCTGCGCCTGGGCCGTCAGGTTGCTGATCATATCGGCGCGCTGGCCGCGCTGGACCAGAACGATCAGCGCCACGCCGAGCAGGATCAGACCGCCCAGCGTGACCAGCACGTGCGATAGCGTAAGCCGAGTTTTGAGTGAGCGGCGACGCATGGAGGTCAGCTTGTGGATGAGGACGGAGAAGGATCGCTTCTCCGTCGGATCGTTCAAGCGGCGGTGAACAGATCGGCGGCCAGCGCCTGATCGACGGCGGCGGCGACCTGCGCATCGGTCAGCGTGTAGATCGCGGCATAGATCGTCAGCTCGGCCTGACTGACCGGCTGTGTAATTGTGCCGGACCAGCGCGGTGTATCGCCGGCGGTCGTGATCGAGCCGTAGCTGGTCTCGGCTCCGCTGCTGATCAAAATCTTGATGTGCCCAACCCAATCGGCGCTCTGCTGCAACAGCGCGTCGATGCTCCGCAGCAGCGCCTCAATCCCCTGGCGCACCTCGACGGGCTCCTGGGGCGTTTCCCAGGTCTGCGTGCGGCGGCGGGCGGCAGTTCCGGCTTTTAACATTGCGCGATCGCCTCCAGCTCGCTCAGCACGCGCTCCCCGGCCTCTGGCTGATGCAGCACAATCGGCAGAATCGCCACGTCGGGCCGCACATCGCGCAGGGTGCTCGTGACCGAATCAAGCTGCGATTCGGCCACGGCATCCGGCTTGGTCAGCAGCACCACGTCGGCGCGCTCGATCTGCCAGCGCAGCAGATAGCCCAGTCCTCCCACATCCGGCCACAGCTTGCCGAAGCGCACCGCGTCGATCAGCGCCACCAGCGACCACTGCGCGTTGGGGATCGCCTCGTCCTCGATCGTGTTGGCCAGCTCGTCGGGATGCGCCACGCCGCTGGCCTCTACCAGCACCCAGGTCGGCTGGTAGAGACTGTCGAGCAGCCGCACGGTATGGCCGAGATTGCTCTGAATATCGCAGCAGATGCAGGTATCGCTGATCTCGCGCACGCCGAGCCCCTGCGACTCAAGATACGGGCCGTCCACGCCGATCGCGCCGCGCTCATTCTCGACAATCGCCACACGCTCGCCGCGCTCGCCCAGCGCCCGCGCCACAGACAGGATCGCCGTGGTTTTGCCGCTGCCAAGAAATCCGGTAAAAGCAATACATCGCATTGAATCGTTCCTTGCTCGCTTGTCGCACTCATTCTAGCACAGCCTGCCGTACGCTTCCCTCGTCGCCGGGCAGCTCAGCTCAGCGGCTTGAGATTGGCCTCGATCTCGGCGCGATGCGGCTCCAGGAACGGCGGCAGCGATAGATGCTCGCCCAGCTGATCCAGCGGCTCGTCGGCGGTAAAGCCGGGGCCGTCGGTCGCTAGCTCGAAGAGCACGCCGTTGGGCTCGCGGAAGTAGATGCTGCGGAAGTAGAAGCGATCGATCTCGCCGCTGGTGCGAATTCCGAGCGATGTCAGATGGCGCATCCACTCGTGGTACTGATCCTCGGTCGGGACGCGAAACGCGACATGATGCACGCCGCCCGCGCCTTGCTGGCCAAACGACAGATCTGGCCGCACCGCGACATGCAGCTCGGCGGCGGGACCGCCCGCGCCCATCTCGAAAACATGCACGGTATGCTGCGCGCTGGCAGGATCGGCGTAGGTGCGCACCTCGCGCATGTTCATGACTCGCGTGAGCACGGTCGCCGTGCGGCTTAGCTCGCGCACCGTCATCGTGATCGGGCCCAGACCACGGATCTGGTGCTCGGCCGGGATCGGGCTGCGCTCCCAGGGGTTCGACTCGCCCCGGCCTTCGTCGTTGACGAGCACGAGGCGCTGGCCCTCGAAGTCCTCGAAATCCAGCAGCGTGCGGCCGTCGCGCTCGGTGATCTCGCCGCGCTTCACGCCCTGCTCGCTCAGATGCTCCGCCCACCACTCCAAACTTTCCTTGCTGCCCACGCGCAGGCCGGTCCGGGTGATGCTCTGGCTGCCGTGTCGCTCGTGCGGCACCTGAGGCCAATCGAAGAAGGTCAGATCGCTGCCGGGGCTGGCCAGCCGATCCGCGTAGAAGAGATGATAGGCGCTCACATCATCCTGGTTGACGGTCTTTTTGACCAGCCGCATGCCCAGCGTTTGGGTGTAGAAGGCCAGATTCTCGCGGGCATGAGCGGTGATCGCCGTCAGATGGTGAATTCCGGTAAGCTCTAGATTCATATGGTTACTCCTGGGCTTTGACACGCACATCACATCTGCTGATCAGTATACACGTTATACACGTTGGGCGAACAAAGGAACAAGCGAACAAGAGAACAAAGGATTGCGATAAGATCGTTTTGTTCCTTTGTTCGGTTGTTCTTGTTCGTGGTTGGTGGTCAGGCCCTCATCCCCGGCCCCTTGCCCCGAACCTCGGCGGGCTTCCGCCTCGGTTGCGACAGGAGAAGGGGGGTACTTGCTTTTGTTCCTTGGTTCCTTGGTTCTTTTGTTCTCCCTTGGTTCTAGGTTCTTCCGTTATAATAGTCGCACCGCGCAAGGAGTAAGCACTATGATTTTGCAGATGCTCGGTTTGTTGCTGATAGGATATCTGATCGGCTCGATCCCGTTCAGCTTCCTGGTCGCCAAAGCCAAAGGGATCGATCTGCGCACGGTCGGGAGCGGCAACACCGGCGCGTCGAATGTATGGCGAACGCTGGGCTTTCGCTATTTTGTCGTCGCGCTAATCCTTGATATTTTCAAGGGCTGGCTGCCTGCGTTTCTGGCTCACACGATCTTCCAGACGCCGGCGATCGTTACGATCGCGGTTGGCATGTGCGCCGTGCTGGGCCATGTGTACCCGATTTTTCTGCGCTTCAAAGGCGGCAAGGCCGTTGCCACGACTGGCGGCGTGATTCTGGGCTTTGCGCCAGTGCTGACGGCGCTGGCGGCGATCGTCTGGACGGTTGTGTATAAGCTGTCGGGCTATCCCTCGGTGGCCTCGATGGTCGATGTGGTGGTGATCGCACTCACCGGTACCGCGATGGCGTACATGGGCTGGCTCGATCCGGTCTACGCCGCGTTCATCTGGGTGGCGGTTGTCTATGTCTTCTACCTGCATCGTGCCAACATTCAGCGGCTGATGCGCGGCCAGGAGCATGGCATCGGGCAGAAGAACCAGCGCACCTAGCAGCTTGTCCGGCGGACGAATCAGCGCAGCCCTGGAGGATCTATGCCATATGAACTGAGAAGCCCAGCCGGGCGAATGGTGCTTGAGGATACCAATCAGATCCGCTTCGAGCGCAATGCACGGACTGTGCTTCAGACGGCCACGTTTCCGATCTTTGGCCTGGGCTACGGCGTCGAGCTGCCCGTGACCTCAGTTGTCGACGTGGAGCAGCGCGATGCCGGCCTGCTGGTCGAGTTTGCGACGAGCGCGCCCAACCTGCGGCTGCTGCTGGAGATCGAGCGCACTGATACCGGCTTTCGCCTGCTGGTGACTGGCCCGGCTGCGCTGCCCGCGATCGGTATGCGCTGGCTGCTGCGTCCCGGCGGCCCGTGGTACGGCCAGGGTGAGCGCGTGGTCCAGACGTGGCCGTTGGATCGGCAGCAGGTGCTCTCCGAGCCGCTGATGCCCTACGATCATGCGGCTGACGGCACGCTCAACATCGTGACGCCGCTCTGGCTCAGCGCGACGGGCGCGGCAATCCTGGCCGAGGAGAGCGCGGGCGATTTTCAGGCCACGCTCAACCGTGGCGACGATGGCCTGCTGCGGATTATTGCCCAGGCTCCCCAGATTCCCTTCGGCCTCGGCTTCGATGCGCCGGTTGTGGCGCAGGGCCCGCGTCTGGCTCTCGACGTGCTGCTGGCCGACACGCTGCCCGACGCCTTTGCGCTGGCGCTGCGCTTCCTGGGCCATCCCACCAGCGCGCCGCCCGAAGAGCTGTTCGCCAGGCCGATCTGGACGACCTGGGCGCAGTACAAGATGGCGATCAACCAGGAGGATACGCTGCGCTTTGCCGACGCGATCATCGAGCACGAGTATCCACGCTCTGTGATGGAGATCGACGACCGCTGGCAGGCGCACTACGGCGCGTGTGAGTTCGACGCGCTCAAGTTTCCCGATCCCAGGGCGATGATCAACCGGCTGCATGAGCAGGGCTTCAAAGTAACACTCTGGGTGCCGCCGTTCTTCGAGCCCGGCAGCTCCTCTTTTGCCGATGCCGCCGAGCGTGGCTTTCTTGTACGCCATCCCGCGACCGACGCGCCGTACCTGACGCGCTGGTGGCAGGGCTTCGGCGGTATGCTGGATGTCAGCAATCACGCCGCGCTCGACTGGTGGCTGCGCCAGCTGCGGCGCTTGCAGACCGAGTATGGCGTCGACGGCTTCAAGTTCGACGCCGGCGAGGGCAACTTCCTGCCCGCCGACGCCGTGACGGCCCAGCTGATGAATCGCCGCCAGTATGCCGATCGCTATGTGCAGTGGGTTGCGCAAAACTTTGATTGGACCGAGGTCCGCGCCGGGTGGCGATCGCAGCGCCAGGGCATCTTCTTTCGCGAGTGGGACAAATGGAGCCGCTGGGGCATCGACAACGGGCTGCACAGCGTGCTGACGCAGGCGCTCACGCTCAGCATGATCGGCTATCCCTTTGTGCTGCCCGACATGATCGGCGGCAATGCCTACGGCGGCGAGCTGCCGGATCGCGAGCTGATGATTCGCTGGACGCAGGTCACGGCGCTGCTGCCCGCGATGCAGTTTTCGATCCCGCCCTGGC
>DASWTQ010000042.1:0-2301 GCA_036402055.1 Herpetosiphonaceae bacterium | reverse complement strand
CGGCGTATACTGCTTGTATAAACTACCAGGATATTATTACAATCGAGCCGGGCAAGCGTGGCGGCAAGCCCTGTATTCGTGGCATGCGAATTACAGTTTATGACGTGTTGTCTTATCTAGCCTCAGGCATGACTGAGCAGGAAATTCTAGAGGATTTTCCCTACTTGACAGCAGACGATATTGGCGCCTGCTTGAGCTACGCTGTCGACCGGGAGCGACGCCACACATTGACCTTGTAGGGGCGTGATAAATCACGCCCAGAACACGCTACACGGAATTCTCAGCTACCAATAACGAGGACACGCCCGCAAGCTTGTCCTTTTGCTTACCCTGCCGGCTGTCGCAGCTCACTGCGATCGCCGGAGGAGGGCACGCCGACCGCCAATCCGTAGAGCGGAACCTCGTCCTCCAGATCCAGCCCCAGCAGCGCCGCCATATTCGCGTCGAAGAAGCCGCCGAGATTAAGCGCGCCCAGCCCGAGGCCGCTCGCCACCAGATTCACATTTTGCGCCACATGCCCGGCCTCGAACAAAATGTAGCGATAGCCGCGATCCGTGTATTTCCACAGTGAGCGCTCGACGATCGTCGTCAGCACGAGCACGACCGCCGCATCGCCGACATAGGGCTGGCCCATGAACAGATCGCCAAGCAGCGGCGGCGGGACCGGCGTCGTGCTGAGCTGCTCCAGGGCGTGTGGCTGCGGCGCGTAGTGATAAACTCCGGGCTCGATCTGATCCACGCGCTGGACGAACAGATACAGCTCAAGCGGATACAGCCCGCCGCCGGACGGAACCGGACGCTCCATAAGCTCCTGCTCGCCGAGCAACACCTGATCTTGCACGCCATACGCCAGCTTGAGCAGCGTCGAGAGCGCCGGCTGCGACATTGGTGCGGCGCTAAAGCGGCGGCACGAGCAGCGGCGGGCGATCGCTTCGCCCAGCGAGATCGAGGGCGGCTGCGGCTCAGGCAGTGGGAAGAGCGGCGCGCTGAGGTACTCTTTGAACGTCGCCTCCGGCTCGGTCTGCTCACGCGGCGGCTGCATATTGAACGGCCAGCGGCTGGTGTTGCGGTGAAACGTCCAGGCCAGTGGATATTTGTCTCGAAACATGGTGCGCTCTTTGCTTCAGGCGAGAGGATGCGGATCGTCGTTGAGCTGCGCAGGTGTGCCGGGCGTGGCGGCGAATCCCAGTCGGCGCGGCAGATCGTACAGGCGCTTGCCCGCCAGGCGCGGCTCTTTCCAGCCGAAGTGGATCGGCTGAAAATCCGGCAGGATCGCGCGAACCGTGTGCAGGCCCAGCTTCAGCATGTCGGGCGGTGTGAGATTGACATAGATCAGATCCCAGCGCTCGGCGCGACAGTGCTCGACCAGCCGCTCCAGCTTATCGATCGGCGCGGCATCGCAGCGGCTAGCGTGCCAGTCGAAGGCTTCGAGCGGCTGCTTGAGCAGAAAATCCAGTGCGCCGATCGTTTTGCGGCTGGCGTAGAGCAGATCGTGATCGTCCAGCGTCTTGACCAGATGCGGATCTGCTACCAGCTCCTCCATGCGGCGGCGCTGCTCCGGGTCGCGCATACGCTTACGCAGCGTCGGGCGCACCTGGCCGATCTCCAGCATGGCCTTGCGCGCTGCCCGGCTGGCGTCGAGATCCGCGCCCAGGCCAACTACTACCGCCGGCGCGTCGGTCTCGTCGAGCTGGAGCGCGACCGAGGCGAAGACATGGCAGGGATGATCGGTCGGCACGCGGTAGATGCGCATCTCGACGTTGCGCCGCCGGTACGCCGCACACAGATCGCGCATGTCGGCGTCGGGATGTGTTAGCGGATCGATGCGCTGGCCCGGCATGCGGTTGAACCAGGCGATCATAAACGCGTCGCGCTCCAGCACCTCGCAGGTCGCCGCCAGGATCGCGTCGGCCAGCGTGGCGCCGGTTGCCAGGCCATTGGAGGTGATCGGGCACAGAAACTCGTTGGGCGCGCGCATATCGTAGTTGAGATAGATCGCCAGCGCCGGGACAAAGATCTGCTTGCCGGTCACCAGCGATCGTCCGCGCGTCCAGCCCAGGATATTTTCTCCGGTGTAGGGCTGGTAGGGCAGCCGGGCGTACTGATCGGCGTTGTAGAGCACCAGATCGCGCGGATCGAGCGTGGCACCGTCGATCTCGCGTCGCCGGCCATAAACGATCTCGTTGTAATCCCAGCACGCGCCTGAGTAGCGCTCGACGGCCTCGCCCAGCGTGCTAATGCGCGCCGAGTCGCTGGTCAGGCCTTTGCCGGAGCACATGCGCTGCTCCTTGGGCTCGTGCT
>DASWTQ010000041.1:0-15454 GCA_036402055.1 Herpetosiphonaceae bacterium | reverse complement strand
CGACCGTCGACTGAAAGCGCACCGGCTCCAGGTCGGGCCGAATGCCGTCGCCGACGGGCGTAGCGCCGGGGCTGAGCAATTCCAGCAGCCGAACCGCCTGATAAAAATCGAAGCGCGGCCCGTCGCTGCTCAGCGCATCTTCTAGAGCACTATCTGACCACCAGCCAGCGGTTCCCATCGTTTCCAGATTCCTTTGCTCGCCTGTCGCCGCGCGACCAGCCGGGTAAACATATTCGCGCCGACATACAGCGAGAAAAATTGATTCAGCACCGTCGCCAGCAGCAGCGCACTCTCGTTCTGATACAGCGTCTGGTCAAAGGTTAGCGTGATCTCGATGCCGCGCCCGAAGCCGCCCCAGCCGTCGCCGCCGATGCGCCGCATCACGCGCCGGCACGCCAGATCGACGATGCCCTGGATCTGCCGCTGCCGCACCGGATCGTCGACCACGCTGTACAGCTTGAGGATCTCACGCAGCGCGTGCAGCGCCTCGGCGTTGGTCGTGACCGCGAGCTGCTGCCCCTCCTCGACGATCGTGTAGGTCTTGCCGTGAGTCTGATCCTGAATCGTCCAGACCTGCGCCGCCTCCGCATCGGCGGCGCTCTGCTCGCTCACCAGCACGTTGGACGAGAGACGCAGCCCATGATCGCCGAAGATCGCGCGCAGCTCAGGCGAGAAGCGGCGATTGTTGAGATCGACGCGATGCTGCCTGGCCACGACGAACTGCACCGGATCGCTCAGCGACAGATGGTTGAGCGACAGCTGCGAGACCAATCGCCACAGGCTGCCGCCGCGTAATGGCGGCGTGACCTGCGCGGTCGGCTTGTCGAGACAGGTGATTCTGCGCAGCGGCGCGGCCTGCTCGAACTGAAGCCGCGTGCCGGGGACCAGCTGCTCGGCCAGGTTGCGGTTGGTGCACAGCGCGTGAACATACACCGTCTGCGCGGCCGGCGTCTGCGGATTGAACATCAGATCTTTGAAGGCCAGCAGCATCTCGGTGCCGGGCAGCGCGCCATTGCGGTAGGGCAGCCGCCGGGCGTGCCAGAACGCCTTCTGATTGCGGCGCAGCGTCGTGTGATCCAGCCCGTAGAGCGGCGCGAGCGTGCGCATCTCCGAGCCCTGCTCCGAAACCGCGACGACCCGCTCGATCGAGTGCACTTCGATCGTGCTCTGGCGCTGTAGCTCCGGGATCAGCGGATACTCCGACTGCGTATGATCCAGGCGCACCGGCTCCAGCGTCTGTTTGAAAAGATTGATCACCGGCGTGCAGCCCAGGCTAAAGGTTTCGCGCCGGATCAGATCGCGGACCTGCTCAAGCGCGGGCAGCTCGGCGCGCGTTTCTTTTCGGCAGGCGATCACGATCTCGAAGCCATCCGCTCCTGCACCGAGCGTCGTCAGATCCAGCCCGCCGATCTCGAAAAAATGAAACTTCTTGGGAAAGGCGAAATATTCTTGCAGCAGGCGGTAGGCTGGATGCGCGTGACCCGGATACGGCAGCACCGCCTCGTCGGGGCCGAGCCCGACCGGCCGCAGCGAGCCTGTGGGCAGCCGCCAGGCCGCGCTGAGCCCGAAATCGTCGTGCTGCGCGGCACTGTCGTCGGCGGGCACGAGATAGGCCGCGTCGGCGTAGCCAAACAGCAGATCGTAGAGCACGGCAACCAGCTGCTGATTGCCGCGCATATGGAAGCGCAGACGGTCCAGCTCCAGCGTGGCCAGATCGACGCCGGGACCGGCAGCCAGCCGCAGCCGCAGCACCGGGCCGGTGGGCGCCGACAGATTCAGCCGCGCATCCGTCACCTCAAGCGGCCACAGCGTCAGCGGGTAGCACGTACGAAACCAGCAGGTCTGGCCGTCATGGGTTTCCGTAAACAGCGGCGTGTGCCGCGCGATGTTGAAGCCCGCCGTCAGCTGGCCCTGGCTCGGCTCGACCTCGAACTGCGCGATCGACATCGACGGGATCGGGGCTTGAAGCTGCGGGTAGAGCACATCCAGCAGCGCGGAGGGAATCTCGGGAAACTCGCTGTCGATCTGATATTGCAGGCGACCGGTCAGAAACGCAAACGACTCCAGCAGCCGCTCCACATGCGGATCGCTGCTCTGGTGCTCGCCGAGATCCAGCCGCCCGGCGACGGCGGGATGCTGCTCGGCAAACTCCGCGCCCATCGCGCGCAGATACGCCAGCTCACGCATGTAGTATTTCAGCAGCTGATCCTCGCGATTCCCGCTCATATCCCTACCTTGAAGAACCAAGAACCAAGAACCAAGAACCAAGAACCCAGGCAATCCATGTTGATGCAGCTGAGGCTTTGTTCCTTTGTTCTTTGGTTCCTTTGTTCTTTACAACTCCGGCGGCAGCTCGACATGGAGAACCTGCCCGGTGCCGCCATGATTCGGAATCACCACCGTCAAATACAGCGCCTCGCCAAGCTGATCGCCGGCCAGCCGCCCTTTGCAGGTCAGCAGCAGCTCTGACTGATCGTCGAGCGGCGTAACGGTGACCTCGACCGCCTCCAGCCGGGGCTCGAACGCCGCGATCGCCCGTGCCACAAAGCGACTCAGCCGTTTGGCGTCGTCGCCGTTGCGCGTCGAGAGCGACGTGAGATCGGGAATTCCGTAGTCCAGCACTGTCAGCGGCTGGCTACAGTAGCGATCGGCTGACAGCGGGCTGCGTACATTCAGCAGCCCGCTCAGCTCCCGCCGGATCGACTCGTGCAGCTCGCGCCGGCTCAACGTCGTCAGCGGCTGAGGCTCCGCCGCCGATTTGGTTGTGCGCAGCCGATCGAAGAGTGGCGCGACGACATCTTCAAGCCGATCCGGATCGCTCATGACACCTACTCCTAGCTGCCGGTGTTCTTGGCCTGATCCCAGGAGTGGGTCACGTTGCCCTTGGCGCCGGTCTTGGTCTCCTGCGGCTTGTAGGTCCAGGTCATCTGGCTGAAGTTCAGCGAGATGGTCTCCATGGGCTGGCCGCCGCCGCCGCCGACCGAGACCGACGAGATCATGGTCTCCGTCAGCTCATAGACCATGTAGGCGAAAGCGTTCTTGCTGTCGCCGCTGGACGAGCCGTCCTGGCGCACCAGGTGCAGCTCGGTCTTGCCCAAGTTGGTGCCTTTGGCGCAGTGGAAGTTCAGATGCGGCGTGGTCGCATCCAGCACCTTGCTGATCGTCAGCTCCTGCATCTGCGGACGGCCAACCGTGCGGCCGGTGTTGCTGGTCGAGGTCTGGATCGGATTGGAAACGCCGTGGCTGAAGGACATCACCTCGATACAGTTCGTAAAACCGGAGAGGTTGGTCTCTCCATTGATCTTGACTGTATCCTGGATCTTCAACAACATATAGTCCATCGTCGAACTCCTGGATTATGAATAAACGCGAATAGATCGATTAGCCTGCTGCCGGTGGCGGCAGCGTCGCGACCAGCCGCAGCGATACGGTCAGCTCCTCAAGCTGGAAGTGCGGGCGCAGGAAGACCACGGCGCGATAGCAGCCGGGCCGCGCCGGATCGGCGGTCACGTCGACGCGGGCCTCGCGCAGCGGATAACGCGACTTCAGCTCCTGGCCGGCATCGTCGTTGAGCATCACATACTGCGCGATCCAGTTATTGAGCAGCTCTGCGACATTGCCCTGGGTGAGGAAGCTGCCGATCTTGTCGCGCATGATCACCTTGATATAGTGCGCGAAGCGCGAGGTCGCCAGAATGTAGGGCAGCTGCGCCGACAGCCGGGCGTTGGCGGTGGCGTCGTCCTGCACATACACCTTGGGCTTGTTGGCCGTCTGGCCGCCGAAGAAGGTTGCCGAGTCGGTGCCTTTGCGGTAGCAGAGCGCGATAAAGCCCAGATCGCTCAGCTCTTTTTCGCGGCGGTCGGTGATCGCCACCTCGGTCGGGATCTGCACCGCGATGTCGCCGTCGTCGCTCTTGAAGGTGTAGATCGGCAAGCCGCCGACCATGCCGCCGCCCTCGTAGCCACGGATCGCCGCCGTCCAGCCGTAGCGCGCGAACGCCTCGGTCATGCGCTGCGCCAGCGACCAGGCCGCGTTGCCCCACAGGAAGAACTCGGGCCGTGACGCGTCTTCCACAAAATGGAACTCGTTGACCGGAATCGTGCTCGGGCCGTAGGGCAGGCGCATCATCGTGTGCGGCAGCGCCAGCGCGACATAGCGCGAGTCTTCGCTCTCGCGGAAGGAGCGCCACTTGATCAGCTCGGCGCTCTCGAAGATCTTGGCCAGATCGCGGGGCTTGTCCAGATCGCGGAAGCTTTGCAGATCGAAGAGGCCCGGCGCGGCGGCGGTGATCAGCGGCGCGTGCGCGGCAGCGGCCACGTTCGACAGCTTCTGGAGCATGCTCACGTCGCGCGGCAGGCGACCAAACTCGAAGTCGGCCATGAGCGCGCTGTAGGGCGAGCCGCCGAACAGGCCGTACTCTTCCTCGTAGATCTTTTTGAAGAGCGCGCTTTGATCGAACTCGACGGCGTTATCGAGATCGTTTTGCAGCTCGTCGCGGGTCGCGTTCATCACGCGCAGCTTCATCCGCGTGCCGGTCTCGGTCTTGTGCACCAGATCGTGCAGGCCGCGCCAGGAAGCCTCAAGCTGCTGGAACTGCGGGTGATGCATGATCAGGCTGAGCTGGCGGCTGATCAGATCGTCGATCTGCGCGATGCGATACTGGATCAGCAGCGCGGGATCTTCGCTATCGCCGTAGACATCCAGGCGGCGCTGCGACTGCTTGAGCGTGTAGGTCGCCAGCCGCGTCACGATAAAGGTCGACTCGGCGGTCGGCAGCGGCTGCCAGTCGGCCTCCATGGTCACGGTCTTGGTCGCGGCGTCGTAGCTCTTGATCGTACCCAGCAGGCCGGTGCCCGCTCCCGCCACGATCTGCAAGCGCTTGCCCGGCAGCTCGCCCGCGTCGACCAGCGCCTCGTCGGCCGGGTTGAGCGTGAGCGTCCACGCGCCGTCTTTTTGAACGACCTGGCTCAGCGTGCCTTCGACGGGCGCGCCGCTGTTGATCGCGAAGCGCGAGCCCGCATCGGGCATCGGCTGCCAGTCGGCATCCATGGTGGCGGTGTTGGTCGCCGCATCGTAGCTAGCAATCGTGCCGGTCAGGCCCTTGCCGGGACCGCCCGTGATGATCACCGTCAGGCCGGACAGATTCCTGGTCGCCAGGCGCTCGTCGGGCTCAAAGGAAATGCTGGTCGGACTGACCGCCGCGATCTTGCCGCCGGTGTAGGCCTGCTCGCGATCGTGGGGCAGCAGCGCCGAGATCTTCCAGCTGGTGCCATAGCGATTGCTGTCCATCGAGACCATGCGGTCGCGCGGCAGCGGAAAGCCGGCCTTGGTAAACTCCTGCGCCAGTGCCTCGGGCACGGGATAGAACGGCTTCAGATGCTGAACAACTTCCTTGACGCTGAAGGTATCCGAGTCGTCGATGCTGAACAGCAGCTTGACTGCATGACGGCCGTGCATTTTTTCGTGCAGGCTGTGAAATTCGCTGATCAGCTCCGCCGCATATTCTTTCTGGGACGGATCGCGCGCGAGTAACGCCGTCAGGTCCGGGCGTCGCTCCACGGTTAATGTGCTCATATCAGTTTGCCTTTTGGTTGATGAGAAGCAGGCTCACGTAGATCATCCAGGTCGCGGCGCGATCGTTAGGCTCCCGGCAGCGCGCGGGTAACATCTTCCAGCAGTGCCTGGCTCAGCGTATCGTTGCCGTCCAGCTTGGCCTGGAGATCGCGCAGGCGCTTGCGCTCTTCCAGCAGCGCCTTGAGCGCCGGAACCTGTGTGACCAGGTTGGCGGGCTGGAAGTCGGCCATCTGGGTGAAGCGCAGCGAAACCGACAGGCGCTCGCCGTCGGTGTGCGGCAGCACCTCTTCGACGACCAGGTTTTCCAGCGTCGGGCCGATCGCGCGCAGGATCTGATTAAAATTGTCGCGGTCAATCTCGACGAATTTGCGATCTTTCAGCGGCAGCGGATTCTCGGTCGATCCCGACAGATCGGCGAGGATGCCCAGCACAAAGGGCAGCTCGACCTTCTCGATCGCGTTTCCGATCTCGACATCGTAGGTGATCTGCACGCGCGGCGGTCGCACGCGATCCAGGACGTGCTGTGTACTTTCGATAACCGGCATGTTAGTCGTCTCCTTGTTTCATGCCCAGCAAGGTATAAATGGAGGCAAGATCGCCCCCGTCTTTGAGCAACTCCATCAGCAGCTCGTTTAATGGCATGCTGCCCCAGGTCACGGCTCGGCGAATCAGGTAGGGGGTCGGGCTGTGGGGTTCGATCGTGGTGAGGTACTCGGCGATCATGGCGAGAAGCTGGTAGGCCTCCGTGCGGCTGTGGATCGGAATATCGCCGGTGATGTAGGAACCTCCTCCCTGGGCGGACCCAGGCTGTGCAACAAGCGCGGATGCACCGTCGGTACGCTTGGACCGATTGCTGGTCAGCAGCTGGCGGATATTCACCAGCATGCCTTTGCTCTGCGCCTTGTCCGGCTCAGCCGGAAAGATCGTGGAGCCGCCGTTGCGCTCGGCCAGCACGCTCGTCAGCAGCTGCCGAATATTGACCAGCACCGTTTTGAACTGAGTCAGGCTTGGGCTTTGATCGGTGCATTTGACGCGCAGCACGGTATCGAGATCGTCGAGCGCATCGAGCGCGTCGTTGGTCTGCTCCAGCAGGCCCACGCACACCGCCGTCGACGACAGATCCAGGCTTTCGCGGAACCTGGCTTTGGTCACCTGCTGATCGGTCTCGGCTACGCGCAGCAGGCTGGGATATTTTTTCGCCTGCTGCTCAAGGTACAGCGCGTTCTCCCAGTCGAGCCAGGTGTAGGCGACGGCGTCGTTGGTCTCGGGCTGCGTGATCGGAATCTGCTTCAGCGTCAAAAACAGCCGCTCGTTGATCCACACAATCGGCGCTGTGCGCGCGTCGACGTTGCCGGCGGTCAGCTCGGGATACAGCGTGGGCCAGAACTGCTCGCACAGATTGACCATCACGATCAGCCCGTCGCGCACACCGGCCATGCCGTACAGATGCAGCCAGGACTCCAGCAGCCAGGCCGCGATCTGGAGATCTTTGGTGCGCGTGGTCAGCGCCTCGATGCACAGGGCGCTGACGGCGTACCAGTCGGCGCGCTTCAGCTCGCGCTGCCAGACGCCCTGTGACAAGCTCGGATCGTCCTCGCGCCGCGCCTCCTTGATGCGATCGTAGGTTTCGTCGTAGCGCAGGGATTCGCCGGAGGGCTGCTCGGGCGTGATCGGCTGGAGCAGCGTCTCGATCTCTAAAGGCCAGGTGTCGATCTCGTACATCGTTGATTCCTTGATGGCGCGGCTAGGACGGCTTTTTGGCTATGCGCCGGACTCGTGGCTGTCGATCTGGGCGTCGAGAAACGCGTAGAGCGCCTCGCGGGTGGCAAAGTAATGCACGGCATCGCCGCGCGTATCGACGACGGCGGCGCGCCAGGGAACGCTGGCATTCGTGCGCCAGAAACGGATCATGTACGACTGATAGTTGCCCGACGGTCGCCAGCTCAGGTGGTGCTGCCCACCCGTCCACCGGCGATCGTGTCTGCCCCAGAAGCGTGTCACAGCCAGCCAGATCCGACCGAGTACGCTCATGCTTCCTACTCCTTCGCTGACCATCTGCTGGCCGGTTCTTCGATGTGAGCTACGCTTTATGCGGGGTCGCGGAGTAGCATAGCGGTGGAGCGCTTACACAACGCTTACGTCGCTGCTTACAAACGCTTGATTCAGGCTCCATCAGCGCAAGCAGGTTTTATTGCAAGTTCGCTAGCGGCTGCCAGTTTTGGGCATTAGAGCGGTAATCCTCGTCTGCGAAATTATCGTGATTCACCATCACTTCGATCACATTCGGCGGAACAGTTCTGTCGGTCATTTTGGCGCGAAAGTCCGAGTCGTCGTCAACGAGGCCGGGTAGATTATCTCTATGCACCCGTAACACAACAATATCGTTACTATTCAAATGTTTTTTGTAATCTTTATAACCATCAACAGCACTATCTGGCTTCAAAAAATATACATGACTAGCCGTAATCGCTTCTTCAATGTTATTCCTGTGTGCGACATACTGTACTGCTAGTCGTGAAAGAAAATGGTTTTTATCAACAACCAACATCATTTGCGACATTTCCTCAAGAGTAGGATCTTTCTTAAGCTTTACCTCTTTATTCCCATGGATTAACAGTAAGCCTTTATATCGATCCAAGTATAGTTTTTCTATGTTATCTACACGTGGAACATCATAATCATTACTTCCCTGGATAATGAGGTTAAAGGGAACATACACTCCTTTTGTTTGCAGAATTTGCTCCTTGCTCGCACCATATCTAAGCATTTCCGTCAGGTAGCCCTTTAGCTTTTGCTGAAATTCCCCTTCTTCCTTCGCTTTGCGATTGTTTACGAACGCGCCCCTGGGATTGGCTACCGGCAGGCCGATACGGGTAAGCGCCGAAGTCATGCCGCCTTTTTGAATAATCAAGGCAACGTTCTTACGCGTAAGGTGATATAACCAGTCGGCGTCTTTCATCGTGGTCCTCCAGATTTGAGATTCGATTATGTGTAGTCAGCTCAGCGGTCGCGAATAGGTTCAGCTATCGAGCACTCAAAAGAAACAATGTAGGAGGAAATCGAAGTTGCGCGACTGGATGGTCACCGCTAGCTATGCCCGGTCGTTGGAACACGGGCAAGCATACGAGCGCCGCGCTTACACAGCGCTTACGTTCGCGCTTACACAGCGTTGACATTCGTGCCTACGACTCGCCGGCGATCGGCTTGCATAGGACTGCCCGCTGCTAAAGTCCTAGAGCGATGAAGCCGCGCCGGGCCTCGATCCGCTGCGGATTCGAGGCTTTTTGCATGTGTCAGGCACGCCGTTTATGTAGCTAGGTAGCACACCGCGAATAGACCAGGTGTCTTATCAACAGATGGGATGCGCCATGCTACAAATAGACTCTCGCAGCAATCTTACGGAAACCAGCATATGAACGACCTTCTACGGATGAGCTTGCTCGGCTCTGTCGTCGTCACTCAGGCGCAGCAGGAGGTGAACGGTTTTCGCAGCCGCAAAGCCCTGGCACTGCTGATCTACCTGGCCTGCACCAACGGCTCGCAGCGGCGTGAGGCGCTGGCCGATCTGCTGTGGGCCGATTGCTCGCAGCAGCAGGCGCTCTCCAACCTGCGTACGGCGCTGGTCCATCTACGCGATCGAGTCGGCGATTGCCTCCACAGCAGCCACGGCTATCTGTCGTTGAGTCCGCAGCGGGTCTGCTGGGTGGATGCCGTCGAGCTACAGCGGCAGCTGGCCGGCCTGCTGGCCCAATCCGGGCCGCTTTCCGGCGCCGACGCCGAGCAGCTTGAGCAGACGCTACAGCTCTACCAGGGCGATTTTCTGGCGGGATTTCATCTCCAGAACGCGCCGTATTTCGAGGAGTGGGCACTCGTAGAAGGGGAGCGGATGCGCCGTATGGTGATCGAGGGCTACCAGCGGCTGGTGGCCTGCTATCTGGCGCGGGGCGAGTATAAGGCCGGGCTGCGCTGTGTCGATCGCTGGATCGCGCTGGATCGGCTCGACGAGATCGGGCATAGCCAGCGCATCTGTCTGCTAGCCGCCGATGGTCAGCGTGCTGCGGCGCTGGCACAGTACGAGATCTGCCGGCGTATTCTCCGCAGCGAGCTGGGTGTCGAACCTGCCGAGCAGACCATGCTCTTGCATGAGCAGATCCGCGCCGGCCAGTGGACAGCGCCACAACACAGCGCCGGCCGCAGCACAGCCTTTCAGCAGGCAGAAGCCCACGCGCAGCCCTTCAACAACCTGCCTACGGCGCTCACGCGCTTTATCGGCCGGCAGAGCGAGCTGGCAAATATCGCCGAGTGTCTTGCCAATCCTGGCTGCCGGCTGCTGACCATCACCGGGCTGCGCGGCATGGGCAAGACCGCGCTGGCGCTCCAGGCCGCTACTGCCGCAGCCGCGCAGTTTGCCGATGGCGTGTGCTTCGTGTCGCTCCCGGATGTGCTGGAACGCGGGCAGCTTGTCCAGGTGATCGCCGAGGCGCTCAGGCTGCCTGGCGCCGGCACTGATCTCCAGGGACGCTTGTTCGAGTATGTGCGCCACAAACAGCTGCTGCTGCTGCTGGACAACATGGAGCATCTAGAGGCCGATGCAGGGTTTGTGACGGCGCTGTTGCAGCACGCGCCCTCGGTCAAAGTGCTGGGCACCTCCTTAGAGCCGCTGAACCAGCGCGCCGAGTGGCTGGTACCGCTCCACGGCCTGGCGGTGCCCGATCAATCCAGCGCCGCGCAGCTAGACCTCGCAGATCTGGTCGAGCTGCTGGCCGGCGACCAGGCGCTCACGAGCCGCCTGCCTGAGCCGCTGCCGACGACCGATGCCCTGCTTCTCTTTGTGATTCGCGCCCGCCAGGTCCAGCCACGCTTCCAGGCCGCCGCCACAGATATTCCGGCGATTCTCCAGATCTGTCGCTTAGTCGACGGCATGCCGCTGGCGATCGAGATGGCCGCCGAGTGGGTGGGCAGCCTTTCATGCAGCGAGATCGCCGAGGAGCTGGAGCATAATCCGATCATCCTGGCATCATCGCGACACGACGTGCCCGTCCGCCAGCAAAGCCTCGAAACGATCTTCGCCCAGACCTGGCGGCTGCTCTCGCCCGACGAGATCGAGGTATTACAGCACTTCGAGAGCTTCAATAATCGCACGTCGCGCGAGATCTTGCAGCAGGTGACCGGCGCGACACTGCCGGTGCTGGCGGCGCTGGTGCAGAAATCGTTTTTGTGGCGCACCTCCGCCGGCTGCTACCAGATGTCCGAGCTGCTGCGCCGGTACGTAGCCCGCTGCACGCCCGAGATGTACATCTGAGCGTCTTCGTGTAAATCCTCTCCACGACATACCACGAGAAACCTGCGAAACCCGCATTAACCACGAAAGGACGACCTTTCGTGCATCGCCGTGCCTGCCGGATCGAACATCCCTCACGTCCCAAGGTACAGGCAACCTCGCGCGCTGATCGTCGTAAAATCACCTGTGTAGGCATCTAGGAAGGATGACGATGAATAGATCTGGATCTTCGCCGGCGGTCGAGCTTCGAGGCGCGGCCAAAAGCTTCGGCTCCGTGCAAGCGCTGAAAGGCATCGATCTAGCGGTGCATCAGGGCGAGACCGTGGCGCTGCTGGGGCCGAACGGGGCCGGCAAAACGACAGCGATCAGTTTAATGCTCGGCTTGCGCCAGCCGACCGCCGGACGCGCGCTGCTGCTGGGCCGTGATCCGCGCGACATGGACAGCCGTCGCCATATCGGCGTGATGCTGCAAGAGTCCGGCGTGCCGCACACGCTGAAGGTGCGCGAGGTCGCCGAGATGATCCGGCGGCTCTACGATCGGCCGATGGACACGCTGGCCGCGCTGGAGCTGGCGCAGCTCCACGACAAAGCCAACGCCCTGGTCGCAACGCTCTCCGGCGGCCAGCGCCAGCGCCTGTACTTTGCCCTGGCGATCATCGGCAATCCCGACGTGCTCTTCCTGGACGAGCCGACCGTCGGGCTGGATGTCGAGTCGCGGCGCAGCTTCTGGCAGCAGATCGATGCGCTGGTCGACGCAGGCAAGACCGTGATTCTGACCACGCATTACCTGGAAGAGGCCGACGCGCTGGCGGATCGGATTGTGGTGATCAACCAGGGCCTGATCGTCGCCGAGGGTACGCCCAGCCAGATCAAGGCCACCGTCGGCGGCAAGCGTGTGCGCTTCCGCGCGCCCGGCCTGAGCGACGAAAAGCTGCACGCGCTGCCGGGCGTCCAGCGCGTCACCCGCGTTGCCGACATGATCGAGTTCTACGCGATCGAGCCCGAGCTGCCGCTGGCCAGGCTGTTCGGCGACGGCGTGGCCCTGAGCGAGCTTGAGGTGGTCGGCGCCGGGCTGGAAGAGGCTTTTATGAGTATTACGCAACCACCGGCGCGAGGAGCATAAACGATGACAACTGTGCCGATCTCGGAGCACGCCCGGACGACGAAGAGCCGCCCGGCCTCTGTGCTGTTCTACTACATCTACTGCGAGGTCATGAAGCTGATCCGCATCCCGGCGTTTTCGGTCCCGACGCTGCTCTTTCCGACGATGTTGTTCGCCTTTTTCGGCCTGCCCAACCTCGGCGCGGAGATCGGCGGCATCAGCGCGGGGCCATACATCATGGCATCCTACGGCGCCTACGCGATGATGTCGGTGGCGCTGTTCTCGTTCGGCGTTTCGATCGCCGCCGAGCGCGGCCTGGGCTGGAACAAGCTGCTGCGCACGATGCCGCTCAATCCGCTGGTGTACTTCATGGCCAAGACCGGCATGGCGCTGATCTTCGGCGTGCTGACGCTGCTGCCGCTGTTTATCTTCGCCGGGCTCGTGGGCGGCGTCAGCCTGGGATTGCTGGCCTGGTCCAGGCTGATCGGGCTGCTGGTGGTCGGCATGATCCCGTTTGTCGCGCTGGGCCTGTGGCTGGGCTACTTCGGCGGCCCAAACTCCGCCCCGGCGATCGCAAACCTGATCTATCTGCCGCTGTCGTTTGCCTCGGGCCTGCTGATGCCGCTGGAATTCCTGCCGCCGGTCGTGCGCGCGATCGCGCCGTATCTCCCGGCCTACCACGTGGGCCAGCTCGCCTGGACCAGCCTCGGCGCGGGCGATGGCGCATCGCTGGGCAGCCATCTGCTGTGGCTCGCCGGCTACACCGCGCTCTTCCTCGTCATGGCGCTGATCGCCTACCGCCGCGATGAGGGCAAGACCTACGGCTAGGGTTTGCGCCCGATGCCGCCGATCACCAGTGAGCGCGACGGCTCGTCCAGAAACAGATCGCTTGACGCTTCGGGACGCCAGAGCGGGCCATACACAATGCCGGGCTCGACGAGATCCAGGCCATCGAACAGGCGGCGAATCTCCTCGGCTGAGCGAAACTTTACCGGTTGCGCAAACTGGCTGTAGAGCCGCTCGATCTGCGCCGTGAGATCCGGCGGCGCGCCTTCATTGGTTCCATTCGTGATCACCAGGTAGCTGCCGGATGGAACGGTCGTGCGAATCGTGTTCAGGATATGATCGACCTCGCGCTCGTCGGGGACGAAATGCAGCAGCGCCAGCAGCAGCACCGCCACCGGCCGCGTAAAGTCGAGCAGCCGCCGCACCTCGGGATGTTCAAAGATCGCCTCGATCTGGCGCACATCGGCCTGAATCATGGTAGCCTGCGGCACGGCCTTGAGCACGGCCTGACCGTGTGCTACCGCCACTCCATCGATATCCACATACACCGTCCGCGCCTCGGGATTGACGGCCATCGCGACCTCATGCACATTGCCGAACGCGGGGATGCCTGAGCCAATATCAAGAAATTGGTCGACGCCCTGCCGCGCAAGAAATCCGACCATCCGGCGCAGCAGCGCGCGATTTGCCTGCGAGGAAACAAACACCTCGGGATAAACCGCCGCCACACGCTCAGCGCCGCGACGATCGACTTCAAAGTTATGGTGTCCGCCCAGGTAGTAATCGTACATGCGCGCGCCGCTGGGCGTTTCGGTTGATTGATCGGCCATCCATTCGGGATCGAGTTCCATGATCGTACGCTCCTCGTGCTATCGAACGATAGAGGCCCTGCATCGTCGAGTGGCGATCTCCGCTTTTGCGCTGCCGCACAAATGGAGATCAGCGCCCTAAGCAGGCAGCAGAACTTCAATATGTTGTAGAGAGTGGATACTACAGGATCAGGGCGGCTTCATCTTACCACAGCTTGCGCACACGCCGATCAGCGCTGGATGATCGTGACCGTATGCAGGCCGCGCTCACGCTGTGCGCCGCCAATGAGTACTTCTCCTGGCCGCATGTTGCCGTTTTTCGCAAGTAATGGCGTACTCCTTGCTAGATGGCCCGGCCTTCATACCCCGCAGCTGCTCCTGAAGAGGAGAAGAGTGCACAGTTGTGCAGTCACAAGGAAGGTCGGTATGCAGCGAAGGCGTATCCTCACGTCGGCCGTCGTCATGTTCAGCATCCTCGCGATTATTCTCGCCGCAGGGATGAGTCCACCGCAGGTCGCAGCGCGCACAACGACGGGACCTAGCGCGCAGGCGGCATCGCCGCCACCGGAGCCGGGCGGCAACATCGTGGAGCCGCAGAAGCTGCCGTTTAGCGAGGAGCTGGCGCGCGCTAATCTTAAGCTCCCGGCCGGCTTCTGGTTCGACGTCTGGGCCACCGGGCTGGGCAATCCGCGCAATCTAGTCGTCACGCCGGACGGCACGGTGTATGTTACGCGCCGCGAGCAGGGCGATGTAGTCATGCTCAAAGATCAGAACAACGATGCCCGCGCGGATCAGATGCGCGTTGTCGCGTCCGGGCTGCGGCTGATCAACGGTATCGCCTGGCGCGCCAATCAGCTGTATCTGGCGACCGACCAGAAAGTGTATCGCGCGCCGATTCGCGGCGACGGCACACTGGGACCGCTGCGCACGCTGATCGCGGATCTGCCGGATGCGGGCCAGCACCCGAATCGCACGCTGGGCTTTGGGCCGGACGGCAAGCTGTATATCTCGATCGGCAGCACCTGCAACGCCTGCGACGACAGCGATCCCGAGAGCGCGACGCTGCTGGTCGCCAATCCCGACGGCAGCAACCGGCGGATCTACGCCAGGGGCCTGCGCAACACGATCGGCTTCGACTGGCATCCGGGCAGCAAGCAGCTGTGGGGCATGGATCACGGCTCCGACTGGCGCGGCGATAACCAGCCGCCGGAAGAGCTGAATCTGCTCGGCGACGGCGGCAACTATGGCTGGCCGTGGTGCTACGCGGATAAGCAGGTCGATCCCTACATTCCGAATCAGCCCAAGGGCACGACCAAAGAAGCCTACTGCGCGCAGACGCTGGGGCCGGTGCTGACCTACACCGCGCACAGCGCGCCGCTGGACTTCTTGTTCTACTCCAGCGCGCAGTTCCCGGCGCAGTTTCGCGGCGATGCGTTTGTGACGATGCGCGGATCGTGGAATCGCGAGCCACCGTCGGGCTACAAAGTCGTGCGGCTGCGCTTCCAGAACGGCTGGCCGGTGGGCTATGAGGACTTCATGACCGGCTTTCTGGTCGACAATGGCCGCGCGCAGTTTGGGCGTCCCGTCGGCCTGGCGGTCGCGCCCTACGGCTCGCTCTTCGTCACCGACGATACCAACGGCGTGATTTATCGCATCTCATGGGCCGGGCAATAATCCAGGCACCTGATTGAACCATAGCCCCAGCCGCAGGCCAGAGCTTTAACCGGCGCGACCTGCGGTTGATTGCAGCCGGCGCAGACGAGTTCCGCGCAATGATTGACCTGGGCCGACACGCACTATACAATAGAGCGAAATGCCAGATGGCGCACACTTTTGAGGATTGCTATGCAAGCGCACGGGGTTGCCCAGCCACGCTACCGGACCAAGCAAGAATTCGTGTAT
>DASWTQ010000040.1:0-3476 GCA_036402055.1 Herpetosiphonaceae bacterium | reverse complement strand
GCGACCGGCGAGGGGGTTTTCGGTACTTCCTTTGTTCCTTTGTTCTCAGGCTCTCACCTCCGCCTCACTCTGTTCGGCACCTCCTCTCCCGCTGCGGCAGGCGAGGAGGAATATGGTACTTCCCTTTGTTCGCTTGTTCTTTCGTTCCCCTTGGTTCTTGGTTCTTGGTTCTCAGATTGTCGTTTAGCCCAACGTATGGCATACTGTCGATTTATGACAACAGCGGCAGAACATTCTAAACAGCCAACCTTCGCCGACTACGACGACGCCTATTTTGCGACGTTGTACGGCGATATTCCGGGCCAGACGCTGATCGACGTGGGCCGCGACCGGCTGATCCGGCGGTTGGTGATGTACTACTCGAACGGCGGCAAGCTGCTTGAGGTCGGCTGTGGCTTCGGCTACTTGCTGGGTGGCTTCGACGGGCGCTGGCAGCTCTACGGCACCGATATTTCGGCGCACGCGGCGGCGATCGCGCAGCGGCGACTGCCACACGCGCATCTGCTGGCCGCCGATCTCCAGCAGGGCATTCCGTTTCGTACGCGCTTCGACGTGCTGATCGCCGTCAACGTGATGGAGCATCTGCCCGAACCGCAGGCGGCGGCGGAGGGCATCGCGCAGGCGGTGCGGCCGGGCGGCATCTTTGTGGCACATCTCCCGACGATCAACAACGCGCTCAATCACTGGATCTACGCCCGCACCTACGAGAGCGATCCGACACATGTGTATCGTCCGTCGGGCGCGGAGTTCAACGCGATCTTCGAGGAGGTTGGCTTTCGCACGCTGCACGCGCTGTACTGTCCGTTCTATCCGGCCCGCTTGTGGCAGGCGATCAAGCCGCATCCGGCGTATCTGGCGGTCTTTGAGCGGCGCTAGCTACACCTAGATTTGAAGATCCATCATGTTTGCAAGGAGCTTTGAGGAATTCGTATGAGCTTGTTACCGACCACATACATCGAGCAGATCGGCCAGCACGAGGGCCAGGATGTAACGCTGGCGGGCTGGGTGTATAACAAAACCGAAAAAGGAAAGCTGGTCTTTCTCCAGCTGCGCGACGGCACCGGCACGATCCAGTGCGTTGTCTTCAAGAAAAACGTGAGCGAAGAGGTATTCGCGGCGACCAAGTCGGTGACGCAGGAGTCCTCGATCTATGTGACCGGCAGCGTTCGCGCCGACGAGCGTGCGCCCAGCGGCTTCGAGCTGGATGTCAAAGATCTGCGCATCGAGTCGCTGACCAACGAGTACCCGATCACGCCCAAGGAGCACGGCACCGAGTTCTTGATGAATCATCGCCATCTCTGGGTCCGCTCCTCAAAGCAGCACGCGCTGCTGCGGATTCGGGCCGAGGTAGTCGCCGCCGCACAGGAGTTTCTCAACAGCCAGGATTTTATCCGCTTCGACACGCCGATTTTGACGCCCGTTGCAGCCGAGGGCACCACCAATCTTTTCGCCACCGACTACTTCGATCTGGGCAAGGCGTATCTGGCGCAGACCGGCCAGCTCTACGTCGAGGCCGGCATGATGAGCTTCGGCAAAGTCTACTGCTTCGGGCCGACCTTTCGCGCCGAGCACTCCAAGACGCGGCGGCACCTGACCGAGTTCTGGATGATTGAGCCTGAGATGGCCTTTGCCGACCAGGACGATAACATGGTGCTCCAGGAAAACTTTGTCTCGGCAGTTGTGCAGCGGGTGCTGGAGCGCCGCCGCGACGACCTGGCGACGCTGGAGCGCAACACCGCCGCCCTGGAAAACGTCAAGCCGCCGTTTCCACGCATCAGCTACGACGAGGCGGTCGAGATGATCAACAAGGCCGCGCAGGCAGGCGCGACCGTACCGCCCGAGGATCAGCCGCTGCCGCCGATCACCTGGGGCGAGGACTTTGGCTCGCCGCACGAGACCTTTCTGGCCGCGCAGTTCGACAAGCCGGTCTTTGTGGTCAACTATCCCGCCGACATCAAAGCCTTCTACATGCAGCCGCTTGAGGGGCGGCCTGAGGTCGTGCGCTGCGCGGATCTGCTCGCGCCTGAGGGCTACGGCGAGATCATCGGCGGCTCGCAGCGCATTCACGATGTCGATCTGCTTGAGCAGCGCATTCGTGACCACGGGCTGAATCCCGAGCACTACCAGTGGTATCTGGATCTGCGCCGCTACGGCTCGGTGCCGCACTCCGGCTTTGGCATGGGCATCGAGCGCTGCGTGGCCTGGATCGCCGGCACGCGTCATATCCGCGAGACGATCTCGTTTCCGCGCCAGCTTTACCGCATCTACCCCTAGCTTCGCCTGAACAGGTCGCGCAGTCATCCCCCAGGCTGCGCGACCACCCGATATGTTCTCCCAGCCGCCTGCCGATCGACTCCAAAATCGCCATTTCTTTTTGGCCGCTTACACGGTACACTACACACACTTCACGCCCGACCTGAGGCCATCCTATCCTCCGCCGAATGTTCCGTGCCTTTCTGCGCGTAGATAGAGAGAAACCTGCACAGGTTGTCGACCAGCTCAGGCCGCCTGGTTGTGTGGCCCTGGGCTGCGGTTCGCCCAATCTCACACCACTCGAAGCCACGCAGCATCGTACCCTCGATCTCATCCCCAGAGGTATCTAGGAGGTTTTCATGGCTCGTCCTCGTTTGATGGTATTGGCGGCTCTCGGGAGTCTGCTCAGTCTGATCGTCGCGGCTACCCAGAATGTAGGCGCGCAGGGCCAACCTCGTGGTCGTTTGCAGGAATCGTATCTGGAGCGCGGCGGCGCGCGGCCCGCGTGGGCGGAAGCTGCGCTTGAGCAAAGTCTGCGCTATTTCGAGGGCAAAGGCAAAAGCCGCCTGGCGTTCAAGCTGCGCAGTGTTCAACGCGACAACCTGGCGACGCATGTGCGGCTCGATCAGCTGTATCGCGGCCTGCCGGTCTTTGGCGGCCAGCTGATCGCGCATCTATCCTCAGACGGCCACTCGCAGTTCGACAATGGCCACTTCTATGAGAACCTGAAGCTCAGCACCACGCCCCGTCTCAGCGCTGCCCAGGCGATCGAGGTCGCCAAACAAGCGCTAGGCTACAAAGGCAGCTTCGCCAAAGAGCCCAGCGCGCGGCTGCTGGTGCTTCCCCAGAACGGCGGCGCGGTGCTGGCCTACCAGGTTGGGCTACGCATCGACGACTACACGGACGCTACCGCAAACCACCAGTACTTCATCAACGCGCTTGACGGCAGCATTGTGCTGCACTACAACACGCTGCACACGATCCAGGCGACCGGCACCGGCCATAGCCTGTACAGCGGCACGGTCAATCTGAGCACGCAGTGGAACGCCCGAATGTACATCCTGCGCGACAAAAGCCGTGGCGATATGATCACCACGGATCTGCGCCAGACCGAGGATGGCAAAGGCCGCATCGTGGCCGATCGCGATAACATCTGGGGCGACGGCACGACGGCTGATCCGCGCAGCGCGGCAGTCGACGCGCACTATGGTGCGGCGCAGACC
>DASWTQ010000039.1:0-6156 GCA_036402055.1 Herpetosiphonaceae bacterium | reverse complement strand
CCGCCGCGCTCATGTGGCCGATGTTGGTCTTGAGCGAGCCGAGCGCGCAGAAGTGCTTTTTCTGGGTGCTGGCGCGGAAGACCTGCGTCAGCGCGGCAACCTCGATCGGATCGCCCAGCGGCGTGCCGGTGCCGTGCGCCTCGACATACGAGATCGTCTCGGGCTCGACCGCCGCCGTGCTCTGGGCCATCGCCACCACCGCCGCCTGGCCGTCGACGCCGGGCGCCGTAAAGCCGACTTTGAGCGAGCCGTCGTTGTTGACGGCGGTGCCTTTGATCACGGCGTAGATGTTATCGCCGTCGGCCATGGCGTCGGAGAGCCGCTTGAGCACAACTGCGCCCAGGCCGCTGCCGAAGATCGTGCCTTTGGCGTCGGCGTCGAAGGCGCGGCAGTGGCCGTCGGGCGAGTACATGCCGCCTTCCTGGTAGAGGTAGCCGCCGCGCTGTGGCACGCGCAGCGAAACGCCGCCGGCCAGCGCCATATCGCACTGGTAGTTGAGCAGGCTCTGGCAGGCCAGATGCACCGCGACCAGCGAGGTCGAGCAGGCGCTCTGCACGTTGAAGCTCGGCCCTTTGAGATTCAGCTTATACGAGACGCGCGTCGTGACATAATCGCGATCATTGGCGGTGGTCAGCTGAAGCGTGATCACCGGATCGAGATGATGCTGGCTCGGCAAAATATTGTTCAGCAGATAGCCGTTGGTCGCCACGCCGGCATAGACCGAGATCCAGCCGTTGTAGGTATCGGGATCGTAGCCCGCATCTTCGAGCGCGGCCCAGGAGCATTCCAGGAACAAGCGCTGCTGCGGGTCCATGATCTCGGCTTCTTTAGGCGTGTAGCCGAAGAATCCGGCGTCGAAGCCCTCGATGTCCTCAAGCAGCGGCGCGGCCTTGACCAGATTTGGCAGACGCGCCAGCGCCGGATCGGGATTGGCCTCCAGCACCTCTTCGTCGGTCAGCCGCGTGATCGACTCGACGCCGTCACACAGATTCTGCCAAAAGTCTTCGAGATTATCAGCGCCCGGAAACTGGCCGCTCATCCCGATAATTGCTACACCCTCAAGCGACTCATAACCCGTCGCGTTACTCATGATCTATGCTCCTTGCCATTAAGCACTGCAACTTCTCACTCTTTCCCATCTATGACCTCGATCGGAGCTGCTTCTGGCGCTCCATCGCCGCTTTTTGTTTTCGGGCGCGCTCGTGAATATCCTGGAACGACGCCTGCTCGGGCTGATCCTGGCTCAAATGCTTGGCGAGCGAGCCGATGGTTGGATACTTGAACATGTCGAGGATCGGCAGGTCGCGGTTGAGCGCCGATTGGAGCTTGCCGTGCACCTGCACCACATGGATCGAGCTGCCGCCGATGTCGAAGAAATTGTCGTCCATGCCGACCATCTCGATCTCCAGGACTTCCTGCCAGATGGCGGCGATCGTCTGCTCAAGCTGCGTTTCGGGCGCGACATACGCGGCGTCGCCGTCGCGGTGAGCGCCGTCCGGCTTGGGCAGCGCCCGGCGATCGACTTTGCCGTTGGGCGTTAGCGGCAGCGCTTCGAGCAGCACAAACGCGGCCGGGATCATGTAGTTCGGCAGCCGCTCCTGGAGGAATCGGCGCAGATCCGCGACGACCGGCGTGGTCTCGGGCTGGCCCACAATGTAGGCTACTAAGCGCTTGTTGCCGGGCGTGTCCTCGCGGGCGATCACTACCGCCTCGCGCACGCTCTCATGCTGGCCCAGCACGGCCTCGATCTCGCCTAGCTCGATGCGGAAGCCGCGAATCTTGACCTGGTGATCCGCGCGGCCAACAAACTCGACGTTGCCGTCGGGCCGATAGCGGCCCAGGTCGCCGGTGCGATACAGCCGATCGCCCGCGATCGAGGTGAACGGATTGCTCAGGAAGCGCTCGCGGGTCAGCTGCTCGTCGCCGATGTAGCCACGCGCCAGGTGCGGGCTGCGCATGTAGATCTCGCCCACCTCGCCGATGCCCGCGATCTGCTGGCCTGCTGTGAGCACCAGTACCTGCACGTCTTTCATACCGCGTCCCAGCGGTAGGATCTCTTTGGCGCGTACCTGCTCCGAGGTCGCGGTCTGCGGCCGGTCGTCGCTGGTAGGGATCAGGTAGTAGCCGACAGCGCGCTGCGTCTCGGTCGAGCCGTAGAAGTTGACGCAGGTCACGCCGGGTGCCAGCGAGCGAATGCGGGCGACATCGCGCATAGTGAGCACGTCGCCGACGATGAACGCGTAGCGCAGGGACGGGATCTGGTGATCGCCGTTCTCCTTTTCGGCGGCGGTCTCGGTCAGCAGCTGGCCCAGCGCCGGCGTCAGATGCGCGATCGTGATCGCGTGCTGCTGCATCCACTGCGCCAGCCGCCCCGGCGTGACGATGTCTTCCGGCTGCGGCACGCACACCGTGGCGCCTGAGCAGAGTGGCGTGAACATATCGCGCTGTAGCGGATCGTGCGCCAGGCCCGAGATCATGCTGTAGCGATCGTTTTCGCTCAGGCCGAACGTCTGCTGGAGCCAGGGCAAGAA
Source organism: Herpetosiphonaceae bacterium (assembly GCA_036402055.1). GTDB lineage: Bacteria > Chloroflexota > Chloroflexia > Chloroflexales > Kallotenuaceae > LB3-1. Next base: position 3,625 of record DASWTQ010000039.1, on the reverse strand, counting down.
GTGCGTCAGCGGGCCGTGGCGCGCGACAATGCCCTTGGGCTTGCCGGTCGAGCCCGAGGTGAAGCCGATGATCGCGGCGTTGTCGGGGCCGATCTCGACCTCGGGATTGGTCGCCGGCTGCGCATCAAGCTCGGCATGCGCCGTGGTTTGCAGCGCGTACGGCAGCGTCAATCGGCAGCAGTAGCGCTGCGCATCCATGAACTCGGCCAGCGCCTCGGGCACGTCGCCCGCCGACTCAAGCTGAATCCAGCCGCGTGGCTGCGCGACCTGCAAGTAGTCGATCAGGCGCGACGTGGGATAGGCCGGGTCGAGGATCGTGTAGGCCGCGCCGGCTTTGAGCACGCCCAGGATCGCGCAGACCAGCGCCGCGCTGCGGTAGCTGTAGATCGCTACCACGTCTTCGGGCTGAATGCCGCCGTCGATGAGAGAGTGCGCGATCTGATTGGCGCGCGCGTTCAGCTCGGCGTAGCTCCAGCTGCCCAGCGGATCGATCAGCGCCACCCGATCCGGGCCGCGCTCGGCCTGCTGCGCGAACATCGTATGCACCGCGCCGTACCAGGTCGCGTCCAGCGGCTCGGCCGGGCTGGGCAGCAGCGGCTGCGCACTCGGCGTGACCAGCGAGTAGCTGTGGATCGACGCGGTCGGCGTGGCCGCGATCTGCGCCAGCAGCAGCTCGAACTGCGCGCTCAGCTCCTGCATGCGGCTTTCGCGAAACAGGTTCGCGTTATACACCAGCGTCAGCTCGATCGTCTCGCTCTGCTCCTGCGCGTAGAGCGTCAGATCGAACTTCGAGCCGATCTCAGCCGAGGCCAGCGTTTCGGCGGTCAGATTCGGCAGCTCGACGCGCATGTCGGGCAGGTTGAGCATGTTGAAAAAGACCTGGAACAGCGGCGTGTAGCTCAGGTCGCGCTCCGGGTGCAGCTCGTCGAGCAGCTTCTCGAAGGGCACATCCTGATGCGCGTAGGCGTCCAGCGTGGTCTCGCGCACGCGGCCCAGCAGCTCCTTGAAGCTCGGATCGCCGCCCGTGTCGGTGCGCAAGACCAGCGTGTTGAGGAAGAAGCCGATCAGGTTCTCGGTCTCGGCGCGGTTGCGTCCGGCGATCGGCGTGCCTACCACGATGTCATCCTGGCTGGCGGAGCGCGCCAGCAGCACTTTGAAGGCGGCCAGCAGCGTCATAAACAGCGTCGTGCCTTCGCGGCGGCTCAGCGCGCGCAGCTGGCTGCTGAGATCGGCGGGCAGACTGACATGGATGCTCGCGCCGTCGACGGTGCGCACCGCCGGGCGCGGCCAGTCGGTGGGCAGCTCAAGCACGGGAGGAGCGCCAGCCAGCCGCTGCCGCCAGTAGCCGAGCTGCTGATCGAGGATTTCTCCCTGCAACCACTGGCGCTGCCAGATCGCGTAGTCGGTGTACTGCACCGGAAGATCGGCCAGCGGCGATTCTCGGTTGTTGACGAAGGCGCTGTAGAGCGCGGTCAGTTCGCGCACAAAGACGCTGATCGACCAGCCGTCGGAGATGATGTGGTGCATCGTCACCAGCAGCATGTGGTCGTGATCGTCAAGGCGCAGCACCGTGAAGCGGCAGAGCGGGCCGTACTGGAGATCGAATGGCCGCAGCGCCTCCTCGCCGGTCATGCGCTGGGCCTCGGCCTCGCGCATCGTCTCAGGCAGCGAGCGCAGATCGATCAGCGGCAGCGGCAGGAACGGCACCGGCCCGATCACCTGCACCGACTGGCCGTCGACGGACTTGAAGGTCGTGCGCAGGCTGGTCTGGCGCTCGATGATCGTCGTGAGCGTGCGCTCTAGAGCCGCGAGATCCAGCGTGCCGCGCAGCCGCACCGCCGCCGGAATGTTGTAGGTCGCGGTGTTGGGCTCGAACTGATCCAGCAGCCAGAGCCGCTGCTGCGCAAACGAGAGCGGCAGCGGCCCGCTCCACTCGACGGGCTGGATCGGCGGTGCTTGCTGGATGCTGGTTGCGCCGCGCGCCGCCTCGATGCGCGCCGCCAGCTCGACCACGGTCGGCGCCTCGAAGATCACACGTAGCGGCAGCTCAACGCCGAAGGACTCGCGGATACGCGAGACGATCTGCGTGCCCAGCAGCGAGTGACCGCCAAGATCGAAGAAGTTGGAGCGCGTGCCCAGCCGCTCGACGCCCAGCACATCGGCCCAGATCTGCGCCAGCAGCTCCTCGATCGGCGTGGTCGGCGCGACAAACGCAGCGTCGATCTCGGATTGCAGCTCCGGCACCGGCAGCGCTTTGCGATCGATCTTGCCGCTCGGAGTTTTGGGCAGCGCGGGCAGCGTCACAAACGCGGCCGGAACCATGTACTCGGGCAGCTGTGAGCCGAGTAATTGGCGCAGCTCGGCGCTTGACGGCTCGTCCATGCCCTCGCGCGGCGCAAGGTAGCCGACCAGCCGTTTGTCGCCGGGCTCGTCCTCGCGCACCACAACCACACACTCGTTAACGCTGGGATACTGAGCCAGCGCGTGCTCGATCTCGGCGGTCTCGATACGGAAGCCGCGAATCTTGACCTGGTGATCGATGCGTCCGAGGATCTCAACCGTGCCGTCGTCGCGCCAGCGGCCGAGATCGCCCGTGCGCACCATGATCTGGCCGTCCTCAAACGGACAGACCACGAAGCGCTCGGCCGTCAGCTCCGGGCGGAACAGGTAGCCGCGCGATACGCTCTCGCCCGTCACGCAGACCTCGCCCGCGATGCCGATGGGCTGCGGCTGGTCGAACGCATCCAGGATGTAGATGCGATTGTTTTGCAGCGGCTGGCCCACCGTGATCGGCTTGCCGATGTCGGCGGCACGAATCGGCCCCAGAATGTTGATGTCGCTGATCTCGGTCAGGCCATAGATATTGATGATCTCGACCGTCGATCCAAACTGGCCAAAGACGGATTGCAGCAGGCGCTGCTCGATCTTCTCGCCGCCGATCAGGAGATAGCGCAGCGCGTTGGCCGGCTGCTCCGGCGCGACCTCGTTGAGCACCGCCTGCATGTACGACGGCACCGCGTCGAGCAGATGGATCTGATTTTCGTCGAGGTAGCGCAGCAGCGCGCGGCTGTTGAACTTGACCGCATCCGGGATGATATGCAGCGTGCGGCCGAAGATCAGCGTCGGGAAGATCTGATTGACCGAGCTGTCGAAGCTGATCGACGTGATTAAGCCCGTGATCTCCACCGCCGGATCGTCGAAGTAGGCGCGCAGGCCGTGTACCAGGTTGATCAAGCCCTGCTGCTTGACCATCACGCCCTTGGGTCGGCCCGTCGAGCCCGAGGTGAAGATGATGTACGCTATGTGGTCGGGCAGCACGGTGCGCGGTGGATTCGTCGTCGGCTGCGCGGTCACCTGCTCCCAGTCGGCGTCGAGGCGGAAGACCTGCGCCGAATGCTCGGGGAGCCGCTCGACCAGCGCGGCCTGCGTCAGGATCACGGGCGACTGGCTGTGACTGAGCATGTACTGGAGTCGATCGGCGGGGTAGGCCGGATCGAGTGGAACATACGCGCCGCCCGCTTTCAAGATCGCCAGCATGCCCACGATCATCTCCAGGCCGCGCTCCACCATCAGCGCGACCAGCACATCCGGCCCCACGCCCTGCGCCCGCAGATGATGCGCCAGC
>DASWTQ010000038.1:0-1676 GCA_036402055.1 Herpetosiphonaceae bacterium | reverse complement strand
CGCAAACCGTGCGCGCCGAACGCGCCTGCCGCCACGCCGATCAACGCCGAGAGCGCCCCGATCACCAAAAATGTGCGATCCATATCAACCTTTCGTTATGTCAAAAAGAAACCTCAGCCGCAGCCGAGGTGTATTATAGCGGCCGGCGGCGATCTCACGGTAGCCGCAGCAATGGCCGGCCGTGGCTCAAAAATGGCCAGGGGATCGCGACAAGAATCAGCAGCATGGCCAGACTCAGCAGCAGCGTGCCCGTGACAAAGCGCCGTCGATCGACACTCATGCGCCGTGTGATCATGTTCGCCATGTGCGAGACGCCGATCGCGATGAACATCTGAAGCGGATGTTCCAGCGTAAAAAAGCGCAGAATCCGACTCTTCATGATCGTAGCCCAGCCCGCGTTGCTCAGCGCGCCCTGAACCAGTGCGCCGGGCAGCAGATACAGCACCGCGCCGAAAACGAACTGTAGGCTGATGATCAAGGCAAACCAGCGCATCGCCAGCCGATCGGCTCTGCTCCACGACCGGCGGCGAATCCAGCCGTCCACCAGACGATACAGCGCCCAGAAACCAAAAAGCAGCACCAGCCAGCGCGTGAGATTGTGCAGCACCAAAAATGTAGCGTACATTATTCAGCTTCCTGTGCACGGGTACGAACTCGGCCAGCGTAGCACGATCTGCCGGGCGCGGCTATCCGCTCCACACCTGAGCCCGGCTACTGAATAGAAAGCGCCAAACTGCGGGCGTTCAGGCGATCCGATCTCAGGCGCGCACCTGTGGTCGACAGCGGCGCCGCATTATCTCAGCGATCCGCAAGCTCAGTCGCCAGCTGATCAGTCTTGGCAGCCATCACAAAATCGTTGCGGTGCAGCCCGTCGATCGCGTGCGTCCACCACATCACGCTCACTCTGCCCCACTCCGTCACCAGCACCGGATGATGACCTTCGGACTCGGCTAGCTCGCCGACGCGCATCGTGAACGCCAGCGCGCTTTTGAAATCACGAAACCGAAAGATCCGCTCCAGCCGTGGCACACCGCCGACCTCGTAGATCGTCCAGTCCGGGATCTGCAGCTTAAGCTCGGCCACCTCGGCCGGCGTCACACGCGGCGCGCTTTTCCGGCAGGCGACACAGCGCTCCTGAGCTAGCTCACTCATACATCGCTCCTTGTTCAGCTCAATTATAAGGCCCTCAACTCGGCCCTGCGGGCGAACAAAGGAACAAAAGAACAAATGATCAGGTTGCTTCTCGTTCGTTTGGTTCTTGGTTCTTGGTTCTTGGTTCTCTGTTTAAAACCGACGACGCGAGAAGATCGCTCTTCCCGCGCCGCAGCTAGCAATGAACGAGACTATTATCCGGCGTAGATCCGCAGCACCTCAGGAATGCCCAGCTCGATCTGCTCGGGCGTGTCGGGCGTGCCCAGGATCGCCCAGCGATTGGCATCGTCCAGCCGCGCCAGGATCTCCACAGCGGTCGAGCCGTCGCTCTGCAAGACATCTACTTTGGCAAAACCGCCGGCAATCCGATCAACACGGACGCTCGTTCCTTTGATACCGAGTCGCGGCTCGACCGTCGAGCGGGCATAGCTCAGCGCACTGGCCTCCAGCGATCGCTCAAGCTCGTTGCCCAGCCGTAGCTGCGCCGGAATCTTGAACTCGTTATAGTAGTCGTCGCCGGGATT
>DASWTQ010000037.1:0-1565 GCA_036402055.1 Herpetosiphonaceae bacterium | reverse complement strand
GGCCGGGAGCGGCTGCCCGGTGTAACTGCTGTTCCAGCCGCTGAGATTGAAGCGCGGGTCGACCGCCGCATCGGTGGGGGTGTAGGCCGTGTCGAACAGCTGCTGCCACTCCGCGACTTGCCCCGCTTCCAGGAACGCCGCGTCGTCCCGCGCGCCCGCCACCACATAGCCCAGCAGGCGCTGATCCACCTCACCGCTGGGCAGCCGCTCGTCGTGCACGAGCACCACCGCATCCGCCACCGCCGGATGCTGCCGCAGCACCGCCTCAATCTCACCCAGCTCGATGCGGAAGCCGCGCAGCTTGACCTGATCGTCGATGCGCCCCAAAAATTCGAGCGTGCCATCGGGCAGGTAGCGCGCCAGATCCCCGGTGCGATACCTGCGCTCCCCGTCGATCACGACGAACTTCTCGGCCGTCAGATCCGGACGCTGGTGATAGCCGCGCGTTACGCTCGCGCCGCCGATGTAGATCTCGCCCGGCACGCCGATCGGCACGCGCTGCTGGCGGCGATCATAGAGGCGGAGCGCAGTGTTGTGCATCGGCCGGCCGATCAGGTGGCGCTCGACCGGCTGCTCGGCAAGCAGCTCGTGGGTCGCACAGATGATCGTGGCCTCAGTCGGGCCGTAGAGCACGTTGATGCGCGCCTGCGGAAAGGCCGCGCGCATCTCGCGCAGCAGATCCGGCGGCACGGCATCACCGCCGACAAAGACCTGACGCAGCCTGGTGTAGCGCTCACTGCGCTTCTGCTCGCGGATAAATCCAACGATCTGGCGCATCAGGCTCGGCAGCGTGTGCAGCACCGTGATCGACTCCAGCGTCTCGGCGAAGCGCGGCAGATCAAGAATCTGATCTTTGGTGAGCAGGATCGCGGTACCGCCGGCCAGCAGCGGGCAGAATAGCTCAAACAGCGCGATGTCGAACGCGAACGAGGCGATACACGGCATCCGATCAGCGCCGGTAAACGCAAAGGCCGTCTGGCTGGCGCGCAGCGTGTTGCTCAGCTGGCGCTGCTCGACCAGCACGCCCTTGGGCAGACCGGTTGATCCCGAGGTGTAGATCACATACGCCAGGTCGCCGGGCGCGATGGTCAGATCTGGATTGTGCTCCGGCCACGCCGCGATCTGCGGCCAATCCCGATCCAGGCAAACAACCTGCGCGCTGTGACGATCGCTATCTGAAACCAGCATTGCGGTCAGCGCCTGCTGCGTCACGATCACCGGCGCCTGCGCATCCTCCAGCATGAAGTGCAGCCGCTCGGCGGGATACTCAGGATCGAGTGGCACGTACGCAGCCCCAGCTTTGAGAATACCCAGCACGCCGACGACCAGATGGAGCGAGCGCTCGACGCACAGCCCGACGCGCGTTTCCGCTCCTACGCCGATCGAGCGCAGATAGTGCGCCAGCCGGTTCGCGCGCAGATTCAGCTCGGCGTAGCTCAGCCGCTGATCGTCGAATTGCACGGCGATTGCGTCGGGCGTGCGCCCAGCCTGAGCTTCGAAGATCTGGCTGACGGGCTGCGGCGGAAACTCGCGCGCGGTTGTGTTCCACGCGGCAAACAGATCGC
>DASWTQ010000036.1:0-8028 GCA_036402055.1 Herpetosiphonaceae bacterium | reverse complement strand
TTCCTCGTCGATCATCAAGATCGCTCGTGGGCGCACCGCGCACCTGCCGAACGTGCAGTTCCATGAGCTGGATCGGGCCGCGCTGCCGTTGCGCGACAACAGCCTGGATCGCGCCTACTCGCATCTGGTGCTCTTCCACATGGACAAAGAGGACATGTTCCTCTACTTGCAGGAGATCGCGCGCGTGCTGGTTCCCGGTGGCCTGGTCTACTTCGATACCTGGAATCTGCTGCATGCCGAGGGCTGGGAGCGCTTTATGTGGGAGCTGGATCACCACCGCGAGAAGCGCGTCAAGCCTGCGCACCGCAACCAGTTTTGCACCGCAGAAGAGATTCGTCTCTACACCGAGAAGGCCGGCCTGGTGCCGCTGCACATCATCGACGAAAGCTTCTGGGTCCAGACGATCGCCGTCAAGCCCGGCCCCGGCGTTGATCTCGACGCGACCAAAGGCTCGCTGCGCAACCTCGACGCGCTGGTGCCCCACGGCAAATGGTATTACTGATCCGGCGGCTGGCAGCGCTCAGCTGTTTGCTCGGCCTGCTCGTCGGCTGCTCGGTCACACCGATCGTCAGCACGCCCACGCCGACTGCCGTTCCGCCCACGCCCAGGCCGGACGCGCTGGGCTTTGCCAACGGCCACACGCTGCGCGGCGCGTTTCGCGACTTCTGGCAGCAGCACGACGGCGCCGCATCGTTTGGTGTGCCGCTGACCGAGCAGCTCTGGGTCGACGGCGTCGAGGTGCAGTACTTCGAGCGGGCGCGGCTGGAGCTTGATCCCGGCGGCGCAGTCAAGCGCTCGGATCTTGGCGGCGCTTCTGGCGACGAGGCGCTCTCACGGCTGCCGGCGCACGAGATCCTGCGCGGCGCAAACGCGCTGCCCGCGCCTCAGCGCGCCACGCTCAAGCCGATCGATCAAAGCGTGCAGCCGCTGCAAGCTGCGCGCGCGACGCTTGAGACCGAGGCCATCAGCGGCACAGCGGCGATCTTCTGGGCCGATCAGCGCGGCCAGTTCTGGACCGACACCTTTACACTGAGCGGCAGCCAGACCGAGGTCCAACATGTGGCGCGTGGTGTGCTCGGCCCGCAGAGCGCGACGATCATGATCGACGGGCGAATAGCAGGTGTGAGCACGAACGTGTACACGCTGGACGCCACCACCGCGATCGCGACCGGAGCGCCGCGCTTCGACGAGTTGGTGCCGCGCGTCAAAGCGTTCATGGATCAGGACGTTTCCGAGTACACCTTCGACGGCCTCAAGGTGCGCGGCTATCGCTCTCCCGATAACAGCCTGCTCTGGCTGCGCGATCATGTGCATCAGGGCAAAGGCTACGCCTACTGGGAGTCGGACATGATCAGCCTGCTCGATCAGTTCCGGCGCTTGCAGCGGCCCAACGGCGCGTTCGACGATTATCTCGGCAGCTTCGACTTCGGGCCGGTCAATGGCCGCAAGGAGGTCGAGGCCGACCTTGAGTATTTGTTTGTCGAGGGCGTGTACCGCGCGTGGCAGGCGACCGGCGACGACGATTGGCTGCGGCAGCAGATCGAGGCGATGGAGCGCGGCCTCGGCTATGCCATGAGCGATCCGCAGCGCTGGGACGAGACTCATCGGCTGGTCAAGCGCCCCTTCACGATCGATACCTGGGACTTCGAGATCGGCTCGCCTACCACGTCGCCCGACGGCAATATCGCGCCGCGCCACTGGATCGACGAGCAGACTAAATGGTCGATCTTTCACGGCGACAATACCGGCTACGCCTATGCCATGCAGCTGCTGGCGCACATGTACGATCATCTCGGCAACCCCGAGCGCGCCGAGCACTGGCGCGGCGAGTCGCGCGGCCTGATCGAGCGGCTCAACGCGCTGGCCTGGAATGGTAAGTTCTACCAGCACATGGTGCATCTCACGCCGGTCGAAGTGCCCGTGGACGAGTCGCAGCAGCTTTCGCTGTCGAACACCTACGCGCTCAACCGGCAGGTGCTGACCGAAGAGCAGGCCGAGGCGATCATTACGGAGTATCAGAGCCGTCGCCGTCCGCCGGATCAAGCCTTCGCCGAGTGGTACTCGATCGATCCGCCGTTTCCGTCCGGCGTGACGAGTATGCCCCCGAACGCTAAAGGCCACAATCCCGGCGAGTATGTCAACGGCGGAATCATGCCGCTGGTCGGCGGCGAGCTGGCGCGCGGCGCGTTCAGTCATGGCTACGAGGATTACGGCTTCGATATTTTGCAGCGCTACTACAGCCTGATCGCCGGAACGGACGCTTCCTACCTCTGGTACTACCCGATCGGGCAGCCGGGCATCTCCGGCGCCGAGACAATACCGACCGATGGCTGGGGCTCCTCCGCGATGCTCGCGGCGCTGATCGAAGGCGCGGCGGGCATTCGCGACGACGGCATGCGCTTCTCACAGGCGACGATCGCGCCGCGCTGGATCGGCGTTCGCGAGGTCGATACGGCCAATGTGACCGTGCGCTACGGCGCTTCGGATGGCTACATTGCCTATCGCTGGGAGCGGCTGCCCAATGGTCAGCGCCTGACATGGACCGGCAGCGGCGAGGCGATCGATCTGCATCTGCTGCTGCCTCAGGATGCGCCCACGACGATCCGGGCCACGCTCGACGGGCAACCCCACGATTTCACTATCTCCACGATCCGTGAAAGCCGCTATCTTGATCTCAGCGCGGCTGCCGGCGGCACGCTTGTGCTAACCTGGTAGCTGTGGTCTCGCTTTCTTTTCGCCTGTTATATCGAAAATATTTATGGTAAACATCGAGAGTCACGATCTCGTAATCTCCAGTTTATGGCGAACTTTTTCCACAGACCGCTCAGATTATCCACAGACCTGGGGATAAACCGTGGATTACTTTAGCCTGTTCGGAACAAAGATTAAGCCTTTGTGAAGCAATATTTAGCAATCGCTTAATCAAAGCCGGTAAAGTTATCCACAACGCTGGGGAAAACTTATCCAAAATTTCCCCCAATTAATCGCCGCTTCAATTACCGGCGCTGAGGTCTACTCGGGCACTACTATAAAAAACTCTTATGCAAGAATTGGTCTGATCCTCTTGAAGATTAACGACTGATCGAGTATGATCGCCGTCACGTTTGAGGTTTCTCAAGCGAACTATCAATACATACTATCCCTACAAACGGCGCTCTGTGGCGTTCACCATGTCCCAGGCTGACTGGTGGTGTGTAGGAGGCATTTTTGAATACCAAACAGATTTGGCAAGCTGCGCTCGGCGATCTTCAGCTCCAGCTGCCGCGAAGCGAGTTCGATACCTGGATCAAGGAAACCACCCTGGTCGATCTCGCCGATAACCAGGCGATCATTGGTACGCCCAACATCTTCGCACGGGAGAAGCTGGAAGGCCGCTACGTCAATCCGATCCGCGATGCCCTGCACACGATTTTGGGCTATCCGGTTCAGATTCAGGTAGTGATCGGCAATGCCGGCGAACCTGCGGCTGTGGCTACCGAAGATGAGCCCAGCATGCCAAAGATCATTGGCTATACCACCAAAGTCAACGGCCAGTCTGGCAACGGCTATGCAGCGCCGCGTATGCATGCCAGCAATGCCCAGCAGCTTGAGCTGCCCACGCCACGCACGGCGATGCTCAACCCGCGCTACACCTTCGGCTCGTATATCGTCGGCTCGTCGAACCGGCTGGCGCACGCCGCCTGTCTGGCGGTAGCAGAGCATCCGGCCAGTGCCTATAATCCGCTCTTTTTGTACGGCGGCGTGGGCCTCGGCAAGACGCATCTGCTGCACGCGATCGGAAACTATGCGCTGGATGCCAATCCCGAGGTCAACGTGTTGTATGTGTCGTCGGAGAAATTCACCAACGATCTGATCAACGCGATCCGGCGGCAGAACACCGAAGAGTTTCGCCTGCGCTACCGCAACATCGACGTGCTGCTGATCGACGATATTCAGTTCATCACCGGCAAAGAAGCGACCCAGGAAGAGTTTTTCCACACGTTTAACACGCTGCACGGCGCGGGCAAGCAAATCGTGATCAGCTCCGACAAGCCGCCCAAAGCGATCGTGACGCTGGAAGAGCGTATGCGCTCCCGCTTCGAGTGGGGCCTGATCGTCGATGTGCAGTCGCCCGACCTTGAGACGCGTACCGCGATCCTGCGCGGCAAGGCCGAGTCCTTGAATGTGCGCGTTCCCGACGAGGTGATCGACTTCGTGGCCCATCGCATTCAATCCAACATCCGCGAGCTTGAGGGCAGCCTTAATCGCGTGGTCGCTTTCGCCAACCTGAACCGCCAGCCGATCACGGTAGAGCTAGCCAGCGCCGCGCTGAGCGAGCTGCTGGAAAACACCCGCCGCCAGCGCATCACCACCGAGTCGATCCTCGAATCGGTGTCGAGCTACTACGGCATCGATAGCCGCATCTTACGGGGCCGCCAGCGCTCACGAAACATCGTCGTGCCGCGCCAGGTGGCGATGTACCTGATGCGCGAGGAGACCGAGTCGAGCCTGGTCGAGATCGGCCGCACGTTTGGTCGCGATCATACGACGGTGCTGCATGGCTGCGAGAAGATCGGCGAGGACATCAACACCGACTCGCGACTCCGCGCCGATGTGCTGGAAATTCGCAACCGTTTGTACAACGGTAACGCTCCGGCGATGTAGTCCCCCAGCTACGCACACGCGCCGGTCGCTGCTCAACGACGAGCATGCTGTCCTGATGTTTCCGCAACTGTTCATACTCTTTGACGTGACTAGGCCGGCGTTCCGTCCCCAGAGAAGTGTACCGGCACCAGTCGCGGGCGTTGCGACGATCGAGCGCCAGGCTTGATTCGCGCCAGACATCAGCACAGCTCCCCTCATGCGGGCCGACCACGTTCGTCGGCCCGCACATCCTTTTAATCGACGTTACAATAGCGGTATGCTAACACTCGATTCGTTTCGCCGGCTGCTCACGCCGAACGGACAGGCCGCGCTGCTGGCGGCTGAGCGCCTCACGCCCACCGATGCGACACTGCTGCGGGATCTGGCCGCGCTGCGCAAAGAGTTTGCGCCGGATCTGGCCTCGGCGGCGCTTGAGACCGTCTTGCTGCGCCAGCGAGCCTGCGCCAAGTTTAGCCGCGCCGATCACATGTATTTCACGCGCGAGGCGCTGGAGCAGGCCAGCGGGGAGCTTGTCGCCCGGCACCGAGCGCAGCGCTACGTCCAGGCGGACAGCCCGATCTACGACATCTGTTGCTCGATTGGTGGCGATGCGCTGGAGCTGGCCGAGGCCGGATCGGTGGTGGGCCTCGACATCGATCCGCTACGGCTGGCGATCGCCGAGGTCAACGCGGCCGTGTATGGTCGATCCGAACGAATCTCGTTTACCCTGACCGATGCGCGCGGCTGGGCTGTGCCGCCGAACGCCTGGCTCTTTTTCGATCCGGCGCGGCGCAGCGGTGGACGGCGGCACTGGCAGCCCGAGGATTACGAGCCGCCGCTGTCGCTGATCGAATTCTGGCTGCCAAACGCGGCGGGCATCGGCGTGAAAGTCGCGCCCGGCATCGACTACGATGCGCTGCCCTACGACTGCGAGGTTGAGATCGTTTCGGTGGCGGGCGAGGTCAAAGAGGCGTGCCTGTGGTTCGGGGCGCTCCGCCGCTCGACGCGCAGTGCGGTGCTGCTGCCTGGTGGACACACGCTGCATGCCGTGCCTACCGCGCCGACTCCGGTTGTCGCGCCGCTGCGCTATCTCTACGAGCCCGACGGCGCGGTGATTCGCGCGCATCTGGTCGAGCAGCTCGCGGCGCAGATCGACGCGGCCAAGATCGACGAGTCGATCGCGTTTTTGACGAGCGACTCGCTGGTACACACGCCGTTTGCGCGGGCGTTCCGGGTGCTGGAAACCATGCCCTTCAATCTCAAGCGGCTGCGTGCCCGGCTGCGTGATCTTGATATCGGTCAGGTGGTGATCAAAAAGCGCGGCTCGCCGATCGATCCCCAGGTGCTGGAGAAACAGCTCAGGCTGCACGGCACGCACGCGCTCACGCTCGTGCTGACACATGTACAGGGTCAGCCCAGCGTGCTGCTGTGTGAGCCGTCCGCGCCCACGCCCGATCGATCGCCTTAAAACATCAGCAGGATCGGCACGCTGAGCGCCGATCCTGCTGATTCTTCTTCCCAGGCAGCTTAGTCGTTGTTGCGGTCTTTGCGCGGACCGCGCGAGGGTGGTCGTTGCGTGCGATTGCCGCCGGGCCGGTACGATCCGCCGGAGCTGCCGGGGCGATTCGGTCGTGCGCCGGGACGCCCGCCTGTTCGGCTCGGCCCGCCGCTGCGTGACGCGCCGCCGAAGCCGCCGCCACCACTGCCACCGCGTGACGCGCCACCGAAGCCGCCGCCACTGCGATTAGCAGGTCGTGGTCCCGAGCGTGGCCCGCCGCTGCGATTACCGAAGTCGCGCCCGCCGCTCGGACCTCGTGAAGGTCCGCGCTGCCCGAACGATCCGCTGCGTCGCTCGTCGTCGCCGCGTGCTCCTCGCTCGTCGTCGCCGCGTCCATAGCGATCGCGTGAGGATTCGCCGAAGCTGCGGCGCTGTCCTCCAGGACCGGATGGACGGCTGCGCTGCTCGTTGTAGTCGCGCGGGCCGCGATTGCCGGAGCGCGGATCGTCGCCGCCTTGCTGGTAGTCGCGTCGTTCGCGATAGTCGCTCGGATCGCCATAGCTGCGCCCGCCGGAGCTGCGTGATCCGCCGTAGCTTCTGCCGCCCTGACCTGGCCCTGGGCGCCGGTTGCCAAAGTCGCGCTGCTCGCCTGAGCGCTCGGGACGGTCGCCAAAGCTGCGGCGGTTGTCGCTGGGACCACGGTTGCCGAAGCCGCCGCGATTGTCGCCTGGGCCGCGATTGCCAAAGCCACGATTGTCGCCTGGGCCGCGATTACCGAAATCGCGCTGGTTACCCGAGCGCTCGGACCGATCGCTAAAGTCACGACGGTTGTCGCCTGGGCCGCGATTGCCGAAATCGCGCTGGTTGCCGGAGCGGTCGGGGCGATCGCCAAAGCTGCGGCGGTTGTCGCTGGGACCACGGTTGCCGAAGCCGCCACGATTGTCGCTCGATCCACGGTTACCAAAGCCGCGATTGTCGCCGGAACCGCGACTGCCGAAATCGCGCTGGTTGCCCGAGCGCTCGCCGCGATCGCCGAAATCTCGGCCACGTGAGCCGGTATCACGGCGCGGCCCGCCGCTGTTGTAGGGCCGATCGGAGCGCTCACGGTAGCCGCCCGAACGATCATCTTGTGCGCGCGGTGCGCGTCGTGCGCTATCGCCTGAGCGATTGAAGTCGCGCGGAGCCTGCCGCTGATCGTTGTAGGGCCGTCGCTCACCGGCATCGGAGCGATCCTCGGGCGCAGCGTCATCTGAGTCTCGCGGCGCGCGCTGCTGATCGGCGTGCGAGAATGACGGCGGATCGTAGCTAAAGGACTGTCGCTCCTCGAATGATGCTTGTGACTCCTCGGCTTCTCCTGACGGCCTATCTGTCATGGGCGCTGTTTCGCTGCCCTCAGGACGTCGCAGTCCACGGATCACGCGCAGCCGACGTCCATCTGGTCGGTTTCGCTCTGCCATACGGCGTTCTGCCTCCTCATCGGCGGCGCGCGAAGGAATATGCTGTGTATGCGCGCGCAGCAATTGAACTTCAGCCGGTGTCAGATCGCGCCACTCTCCCGGCGCAATGTCGCCCAGTCCAATCGGGCCTTCACGAACGCGGATCAGGCGCAGCACTTCATAGCCAAGGATGCGCGCGATCTCGCGGATCTGACGTTTGCGACCTTCGCGCATCACCACGCGAATCCAGCTACCCGCCGCGTCGCGCTCCAGCACCTCGACCCACGCGGGCATCGTCATTTCGCCCTCAAGCTCGACACCTTCGCGCCACGTGCGCAGATCTTCGATCGTCGGCGTTCGGTCGAGCAGCACGCGGTACTCTTTCTCGACCTCGAAGCGTGGATGGGTGAGCCGGTAGGCCAGATCGCCGTCGTCGGTCAGGAGAATCAAGCCTTCGCTATCGGCGTCCAG
>DASWTQ010000035.1:0-2513 GCA_036402055.1 Herpetosiphonaceae bacterium | reverse complement strand
TGGCGCCTACGTGCCGATCGACCCGAGCTATCCCGCCGAGCGCGTCGCCTTTATTCTTGACGATGCCCAGCCGGTGGTTGTGCTCACCCAGCCGCATCTCGAAGCGACGCTGCCTGCGAGTAGCGCGCAGCTGGTGCGCCTGGATGCGGATGCGGCAGCGATCGCAGCGCAGCCGGTGACGCCGCCGGTGAGTGGGGTCGGGCTCACGAATCTGGCGTACTTGATCTACACGTCGGGGACGACGGGCACACCCAAAGCGGTGGCGGTGGAGCACGGGCAGCTGTTGCAGGTACTGCACGCCAGCCAGACGACGTTCGGCTACCAGGCGACGGACGTGCAGCCGTGGCTGGCCTCGGTCGCGTTTGACATCGCGGTGTTTGAGCTGGTCAATCCGCTGATCGCGGGCGGTACCGTGGTGATCCAGACCCAGGCACAGATCCTCGACTTGCCCCAGCTGGTGGCGGATCTCCAGGGCTGGACGCTGCTGCACGCCGTGCCGAGCTTGCTGCGCCAGATTGTCGAGCAGGCGCGACAGGTGACGGTGCCGCGTGCCTTTGCTGGTCTGCGCCGGATCTGGGTGGGGGGCGATGCGGTGCCGCCGGAGCTGCTGGCCGATACGCTGGTGGTCTTCCCGCAGGCCGAGCTGGTGGTGCTCTACGGCCCGACCGAAGGCACGATCATCTGTGCCTGTCATGTCGTCGATCCCGATAAGCTGCCCACGCGCCAGCTGATCGGCCGGCCGCTGCCCAACGCGCAGCTCCGCCTCTACGATGCCCACGGTCAGCTGGTGCCGCTCGGGGTGGCGGGCGAGCTGTACCTCGGCGGCGGCAGCGTCACGCGCGGCTATCTCCACCGCCCCGAGCTGACCGCTGAAAAGTTCGTCACGATCGACAGCCAGCGCTGGTATCGCACGGGCGACCGCGCGCGCTACCTGCCCGACGGCACGCTCGAATTCCTCGGCCGCACCGATGCGCAGGTCAAGATTCGCGGCTACCGCATTGAGGTGGGCGAGGTCGAGGCCGCGCTGGCCCAACACGCGGCGGTGCGTGAGGCTGTCGTTATGGCCCGCGCCGATGGTGGCGACCTGCGCCTGGTGGCGTACGTCGTCGAGGAACAGAACCCAGAAGATTCAGCCGATCCCGGTTCTAGGTTCTTAGTTCTTGGTTCTTCTTTGCGCCAGTTTCTGCTCGACAAGCTGCCGCCCTACATGGTACCGAGCGCCTTTGTGGTACTCGAATCCCTGCCGCTCAGTGCCAACGGCAAGGTCGATCGCAAAGCCCTGCCCGCGCCCGAGCAGTCCAGTCGCGCCGCTGGTGCCGCGTATGTCGCGCCCGAGACCGAGGCTGAGCGCATCCTGTGCGAGATCTGGGTGGCCGTGCTGCGGCTGGAACAGGTCGGCGTCCACGACAACTTTTTCAGCCTGGGCGGCGACTCGATCCTCAGCATCCAGGTGATCGCGCGGGCCAATCAGGCCGGATTGCGCTTGACGCCCAAGCAGATCTTCCAGCACCAGACGATCGCCGAGCTGGCCGCTGTGGCAGATACAACCTCGCTGGTGGTGGCCGAGCAAGGGCTGGTTACGGGCACTGCGCCGCTCACGCCGATCCAGCAGCACTTCTTTGCGCAGGATCTGCCCACGCCGCAGCATTTCAACCAGGCAGTGCTGCTCCAGGCCAGCGAGCGGCTCGATCCGGCCGCGCTGGAGCAGGCGCTTCAGCAGCTGCTCCTGCACCACGACGCGCTGCGATTGCGCTTCCAGCCGAGCGAATCCGGCTGGACTCAGGAGCACGCCGCGCCGGACGAGCAGCCGGTGTTGACGACGATCGATCTCCATGCCCTGCCGGATGCCGAGCTAGCAGCAGCGCTTGAGGCGGCGACGACTGAGATTCAAGCCAGGCTGAACCTCCAAACTGGCCCGATCCTGCGCGCCGGGCTGTTTGAGCTGGGCGTGAAACAGCCGCAGCGCCTGCTGATTGCCGTACATCACCTGGCCGTCGATGCGGTCTCGTGGCCGATCCTGCTCGAAGACCTGGAGTCGGCATACTCCCAGGCGCGGAGCGGAGCCGCGATCGCGCTGCCGCCCAAGACGACGGCCTTCAAACAGTGGGCCGAACGCCTGTACACCTATGCAACCTCGCCAGATCTGCTGGCAGAGCTGCCCTTCTGGCAAGCTGTCGCCCAGCAGCCCGTGGTCGCGCTCCCGGTAGACATTCCGACCGGCGCGAATCTCCTGGCGACCAGCGCGACCGTCACGGTGCGGCTGAGCGTCGAAGAAACTCGCGAGCTGCTGCATGAGGTGCCCAACGCCTACCAGACGCAGATCGCCGAGGTGCTGCTGACGGCGCTGGCGCTGGCGCTCAACAGCTGGACGGGCAGCACGGCGCTGCGGGTGGATCTGGAAGGCCACGGCCGCGAAGATCTGTTTGCGGACATTGATCTGTCGCGCACAGTGGGCTGGTTCACGGCGCTGTATCCGCTGCTGCTGAGCGTCGACCCGGCAGCTGATCCCGGCG
>DASWTQ010000034.1:0-1949 GCA_036402055.1 Herpetosiphonaceae bacterium | reverse complement strand
CTGCGCCTGGAGCAGATCGGCGTCCATGACAACTTTTTTGCCCTCGGCGGCCACTCCCTCCTGCTCACCCAGCTCGTCGCCCGCATCCGCGCCGTCTTCCAGATCGAGCTGCCCCTGCGTACGGTCTTCGATACGCCGACGATTGCAGGCTTAGCGCAGCACATAGAGATGGTCGGCTGGGTTCTCGAAGGATCGGAAACGGTTTCCGAAGATACCATCGGCAATCGCGAGGAAATCACAATTTAGCGATGAGTGCTATTGCGCCTCATCTGTATCAGGTACAGGTACGAGGAGAATTGTATGCTTGCGACCTTACGCCAACGAAACTTCGCCTTGCTTTGGATCGGAGGACTGATCTCGATCACCGGCAATTGGATGATTTTCATGGCCCTGCCGCTCTATGTTTATAAGCTAACCGACTCGACATTTGCCACAAGCATGATGTTCTTGATGGGCCTTCTGCCAAAGTTGCTGTTTGGCTCGGTGGTCGGCGTTTTTGTAGATCGCTGGAATCGGCGGCAGATCCTGATCGTCACAAATCTGTTGTTTGCGCTCGCGCTGCTGCCCTTGCTGCTCGTCAAGACGGCAGATCAAATCTGGATCGTGTATGCGGTACAGTTCGCTCAGTCGCTGATCGGTGTGTTTTCTGGTCCGGCGGAGGATGCGCTGCTGCCGAATCTGGTAGGCAACGGGGATCTGGCGTCTGCGAATTCGCTCAACGCGATGAATAATAACATCGCCGGTTTGATCGGCCCGCCGCTCGGCGGTGCTGTCATCGGGCTGTTTGACCTGGCAGGCGTGGTGATCTTCGATGTGTTCTCGTTTTTGTTCGCGGGAGCGCTGATTGCGTTGATCTCGCTGCCCACGCAGCCATCAACCCGGCCTAGCGGCGCGGGCGCTGCCTCGCTGCTGGAACGATCACTGGGAGTGTGGCGCGAGTGGCTGGACGGGCTACAGCTTGTGCAGCGCCAGAAGTTTGTTGCGTTTATCTTTTTGATGACGGCGATCGTGTCGCTGGGCGTCAGCATCTTCAGCACACTCTTCTTTCCCTTCGTCGCTAAAGTACTTAGCGCAAGCGAGATCCAAATCGGCTGGCTGATGGCTGCTCAGGCGATCGGCGGTCTGGTCGGCAGCGTGATCGCGAGTCGCATCGGTAAATATGGCTCGCTATCGCGGATTTTAGGCTTCAGCACGATCAGCCTGGGAGTGATCGATCTGGTGCTGTTTAACTATTCGGCGCTCTTTCCCAACATCACCGTCGCGCTGGTGTTGATGCTGCTGGCCGGCGTGCCGGGAATTATCAATATCACCTGTGTTGCAACGCTGATCCAGACCATCGTTCCCAACATGTACCTGGGTCGCGTTTTTGCGACGTTGGGCACGACTACCGCGCTTGTCGGTGCGATCGGCACGCTGCTGGCCGGCGTGCTCGGCGATCGAGTCGGGATCGTCACGATTCTCAATATTCAAGGCATCGTCTTTATTCTGGTCGGCAGCATTGTGCTGTACCAGCTAATGACTGGTGGGCTGAGCGAAACCGCGCCGGCAGATGAGATGCGGCCAGTGGTTGTAGAGGAAGGTGCGGTTTGACAACGCTTGAATTTTTAGCCCGTCTGCGTGAGCTGGATGTGCGGGTGTGGCTCGACAACGATCAACTACGCGTCAATGCCCCAGAAGGGGTGCTAACGCCTGAGCTGCGCGCCGATCTGGTTAAGCATAAAGGCGATATTCTGGCGTTTTTGCGTACAACAACGGCTGCTCAAGCCGCCGACATCCCGCCGATTCTGCCCGCGCCGACCGATCAGCCGGTACCGGTGTCGTTTGCGCAGGAGCGGCTGTGGTTCCTGGACCAGCTGACGCCGGGCAGCAGCGTGTATGTGGTGCCGTGGCTGCTGCGCCTGAGCGGCCCGCTCGACGCCCAGGCGCTGCATACCGCACTCGTGGCGCTG
>DASWTQ010000033.1:0-7546 GCA_036402055.1 Herpetosiphonaceae bacterium | reverse complement strand
AGATCGACGAGGGCGTGCGCCGGCTCGGGGAAGTGGTACAGGCGCTCAGCCCGGAGCTTCACAGCCGCGCCTGATTGTCTGGAGTAGACCCGTGGGGCGTATGCAAGTTGCGCCCCACGACGGTAATTCGTCTCGCCTCAGTGCTGAACGACTACGGCATCCGCGACTCGATCCTCGGCATCAAAGTGGACATCCAGGGTATCGTTGTCGATGCGAAACCCGCTCCACATGCCCAGCTCATAGCTCAAGTGATCGCCAAACGCGTGTGCATCAGATGGGCCGAGCAGCTCCACGACCTCAGCCCGCGTCATGCGTTCGTTTTCCAGCAACGTCGCCAGGTCATGCGCCATCTTGCCACGTGGATTATCTTGATCCATGTCATTCCGGTGCCGATGCCAGAGCGCCTGGTCAAAGGTGAGATCGTTGAACGGATCGTCGAAGAGCGGGTACAGCAAGAAGCCAACATAGACGACATATACGAGAGCGACAGCCGCAAGCGCAAGGCATCCAACCTTGATGATTTTGTTGGGAAAGAAGGGCTGCATACGTAGCTTTCCAGCGAGTGTTGGAGATAGAGCAGGCAGCCCGTACTATACCACACGCAGGCCAGGAGTTATTGCTCCTGGCCTGCGTTTCAACCAAAAAATCGGCTCTATCCCGGCAGCGTCAGCGTGACCGTGGTTTCGCGCTCGGCGTTGAGCATGGGCTTATTCTCGGTCGACAGCAGCTCTTTCTCGTCGGCGTTGAGCACAACGAAGAACAGATCCGGCCCCGACTCGCCCTCGCTGAAATCCTGAAGGCGAAAGCTGGCGCTGAACTCGCCTTTGCGATTGGTCAAGGCCGCGCCGAGCAGATCGTGATACTGGCGATCTTTGTCGTAGATGCGCACCAGCACGCCAGAGACCGGCTTGCGCTCGCCACTGAGCACCTGGCCGCTGACCTTGAACACGACCGGCTCGACAGGCCGCACCGGCCGAATTGGCTGAAGCGGCTCGCCCGGCTCCTCCGGATCTTCGGGCGGTGGGCGACGCGGCTGGGCCGATGGGCGGCGCACAGGAGTACGCGGCCCAAGGTCGACATCCACCTGAAGCGTTTGATTCTGCTCAAGCTTGAGCGTGCTTGCGGCCCGGTAGATGACCTCGCCTCTGCTGTTGCGCACGGTGAGAATGTATTCTTTCCCAGCCAGCTTGGCGGCGACGGCCGGCACAATGCGCAGACTGTAGCGGCCGTGGGCATCGGTGGTGGCGCTGCCGGCTGCGCGCTGGACGCGGCCTCCGGTATCTTCCAGCATCACGTCGACGCCGGCGACGCTCCTGAGATCGCTGGTGGCCACGCGGCCATAAACGACCGTCTCGTCCTGCTCGGCGCGAACTTTCTGCGGCGCGGCGTCACGCGTGACTTCCAGCGCGTCGAGCATGGCCTGGGAGCCACGGGCGGCGCGAATGAAGCGCTGGGAGCGCGGGTTATCGACGCCGTGTTTACGCGTCAGGCGACCCGCCTCGCGCTCGAACAGCGCTTGACCCAGCCGCTGAAGATCGCTGAGCCGCTCCAGGGCATCGTCGCCGTGTTTCGGAGTATCATTTTGTGTCATAGTGTATAGCCTTTCCAGGCGTCTAAATTGTACTGCGACTTTGCGGATCGATAAAGACCGCACGGCCGGCTTACTCTTGCTTGCTCAGGTTGAGGGCAAAGTTGACGCTGGCTTCTATCAGCGGCCGAATCACCTGGCGCACCTCATCCGGCCACTGGATCAGGACAGTGTCGCAGTTGCGCATATCCCTGCCCACAGAAATATTCGCGACCTCCACGCCTTGACTAAGATTAGGGACGACCAGCTGGAAGCAGTAATTGCCCTGGTTGTTGACCATGCCGCCGGCGGCAAAGCCAATCTCGATCAGCGAAAAATGCCCGAAGCCGCGCAGTCCCCCTGCCGGCGTGTCTTCCATACCCAGGTAGTACGGCTCTTTCATGCGGTTATTCGCGGCGCGTGAGGTGACGCCAAAGACCACCACCGTCGACTGAATGTCAGTCGCGTTCAGCACGTCGATCTGGTTGTCCACGAAGTTGACGTCATCCATCGAAAAGACGGTGACCGTCACGGCGCGCGCCCCGGCATCGCCCTGCTTGATCTGATTGCCCGCAAAGAGCACGTTGCCGTCGGGAAAGCCGAACGGGATCGGCGTCATGGGAAAGGCCGTGCTGACTGCATCGCGCCGGATGTCGTCTGGAGAGCGGATCGCATCCACGAGATACGCGCCGGGGCAGATGTCCACGACCATCGCGTTGGAGGCGAAAATATCCAGATCGCCCAGCTTGAACCTGGCGGCGATACGTCCGCTCAGACCGCCCGCCAGCGCGTCAAGCTCACGCGGCAGCGCCCGATCGCTGATCAGCTGGTTATCGGTGATCGACAGCGTGCCCGCCGCGCCGATGAACAGCGTTTTGCCGAACGGATGGATCACATAGTTGCCGTCGATGCGCGCCGCGTGACGGCCTTCGGCTGCGCTGGTCAGGCCCTGCGCGCCGAGATTGGCCGTGGCTTTGCGCAGCGAGGCTCCAGCGAAGATATTGGTGCTGAGACAGAGTGGCAGGAGGATGCCGGCGCGCGGGCCGCGCTGAAAATCGATGTCGGGAACGTTGATCGCGAAGTTGCCGGTGGCCTCGCTCAGCCGGTAGCGCTCGTAGGCGGCCTGATTGTTGATGTAGGCGCTCTTGCGGTTGGTGAGGCCCACCTTGTGGATCGATTCAGCCGCTGTAAATGTGCTCGGCTGCGTCGGCCCGCCTTTGAGCGTGCTCTGCGGCCCGGCCAGAATCCCGTCGACGATCTGCTCGGCGCGGCGATCCTGGCCGTTGTTGAGAATATGATTCTCGCGAATCGTCACGTCGATCGAGAACGAGATGAAAATGCCGCACACCGGCATTTCCGCGCCGCTCCCGCAGTTCTGCACGACGTTCTCTTCGATATTCACACCGTCGCACAGCGCCAGCGAAATGCCGCCCAGCGCCCGCTCGATGGCGAACTGATCCTCGTTGCTCAGTTCGGCGTTGAGCAGACAGCGCGTGATCGTGTTGCAGTAGATCGTCAGATCGACCACAAAGCCGGTGATCGTGCCGGTCGCGATATAGACCAGGTAGAGCAGCTGGCGGCTGGTGCTGTTGCGGATGGCAAAGCCCAGATCGCGCAGGGCCTCGTCGGAGGAGGTAAAGCGCGGCGCGCCGATGCCCGAGAAGCCCATATTGGCGATACGATTGGCCTCGATCGTGACCTCGTGGATGAAGGCCAGCAGATCTTCGCCGCCCTCGGGATACTCCGGCAGCCGCTCACGCTTCTTGAGGATCACAAAATACCCGCCGTCGCCCAGCGGCTCGACCTTCACCACACCGTAGAGCGGGTCGGAGATAGTGACGATGTACTCGCCGGGCGGCAACTGGCCCTGGAAGAAGCCATCTTCCTTGACCGCGAAGGTGAACACGCCGCCGTTGCCGTTGTCGAAAAAGATCGTCATGCCGCCGATCGGCACGTCGTCCAGCAGCAGCCTGCCGCTGATATAGCCGTAGTCGTAGTCGTGGTTCATGCGGACTTCGGGAAACTCGTCGTCATCGCCCGGCAGCGGATCGTAGTCGTCGAGATCGACGTCGGCAATGTCGCTGCCCAGCGTAATGCCGTTGCCCGCGCCGCCGCTGATCAGATTCTGCCGCATGATCACGTCCTCGGAGCCGCTGCCGATCTGGATGCCGCCCAGCGTCTGGACCGGTTTCTCGGGCGGGGCATTGTAGGTAAAAATCCCCCAGATCAGATCCACGTAGAAGACGAGGTAGAGCAGATTGGCGTAAAAATCCTTGGGATCGGCGCAGGGATCGGCCGGATCGACCGGCGGCGTGTCAGGGTCGTTATCGTCGGGAAATTCCGGCAGATCACCGCCAGGCACGATCTGAATATCGCAGTCTTCGATCAGCACGCGCTCGCCCTGCGCGTAGATGCCGACATCGCCGCCTCGTTTGTCGAGCATGCGAATCACGCAGCGCTGGATCGACACGTCCAGCGAGTCGTCGACGTCGATGCCGACCTTGTAGGCCATGACTTTGAGATCTTCGATCTTCAGCTCGTCTACGCGCTCGGCGGCGATGCCAGTCCCATCGACCGACACGATCTCGAAGTTGAACAGCCCGATGCCGAAGCAATCGAGCAGCGTGATCACGGTGCTGCCATCTGGATTCACCGGAAGCAGCTTCGAGCGCGATCCGCAGCCGCTGATCGTGATGTTGCTGCGCTCCTTCAGGGTGACATCCGCGCGATGAACACCGGGCAGCAGGCAGATCTTGCCGCCGTTCGAGCCCAGATGCGCCAGCGCCTCGCTGAGATCGTTGTAGTCGCCGTCGCTGATCTTGCCGTCGCCGACGCTGTAGGTGCAGCAGCCGTCGCGGGAGGTGAGCGGCCGGAAGGGAGGCCGGCAGTCGGTCACCTCAGCGGTGACGTTGCTCTTCCAGCGGATCAGCGCGAGCGGCGCGTAGTAGCGGTGAAAGCCGGTCGGCGCGGCGGCAGCCTCCAGCTCCCAGGGCAAGACCTGCGTCGGCGTCTCGGGGCGGGCGGCGATGATCCAGTGATCGTCGCGCACGGCATCGTCGCCCGTGATCGTGATCTGGATGCCGGTGGTACCCAACGTCAGCGGCGTGCCACGCGTGAATGGGATCGCGGGCGCCGAGGTCACATCGCCGCCTCGGTTCCAGATGTGCATGTAGTAGAAGGTGCCGTTGGCGCGCAGCTGCGCCTCATCGGGGCGCTTCTTCCACTCGTCGAAGCCGGCGGTAGGCACCGGATCGTCGAGCGTGATGGTAATCGCGCCGCCTGCTGCCTCGTCGGATGGATCGACGGCCGTGATGCGCGTCAGATGGCCGCTGAGCCCGGCGGCTTTCTCGCCGTTGGAGAGCACGGCGCCCCAGGGCAGAATCTCGACCACCTGCCCCACGATCGGCGTGCTGTAGAGATCGCGCGGCGGCGTGATCAGCGTAATCTCGGAGCGATCCGCCGAGAGCGACACGCGGTAGAGCGGCGACGCGTTGTCGTAGCCCCAGGTCAGGCTCTCGTCGTCGACGAGCTGCACGCGGATCGCCTGGTTCTCCGCGCCCAGATAGCCGCCCGCGATCGGCGGCTCGCACAGATCGTCGTCGATGCCGTCCTCGGTGTAGGTCACGGTCAGCCGCGTATCGACAACCTGACGGCAGTCCGAGCCGATCGTGCCGGTCTTGGTCTGCTTCATACGCGCGTCGAGCAGCTTCCAGGCCTGATCGCAGTTCTTGGCGCTGACATTGGTCAGAACGTGTATGCGCTGGAACCGGCGGCTGCGCGCGCTGGTATCCACGCCGACGGCCGGATCGAGCAGCTCGCCGTCTTCAACCGCCGTGACCGGCGCCTCGTAGGCTTCCAGCAGCACGAGATCGCGCTGGTTTGGCTGTTGCACGCCGGCCGGCAGCTTGATCGCCTGCAAATGATCGCGCTGCGTGAGGTAGGTTTGCAGCTCCTCCTGCTCCAGGCGCAGGCCGCCCAGGTAGAGCGAGCCCGCCAGAATATCGAACTCGACCGAGTCGTTCACCGAGCGCACATTCGCGATGCGAAATCCATCGTCGGGCGAGCCGTACGCGCCGATGATGTCCAGATTAGCCCGTCGCCGCTCCTCCGCCGTGATCGACTCGCGGTCGTTCTCGTCGAAGTCGGTAATCAGCCGTCCCTGCAACGTCCATTTGCCGGTGTAGTGTTTGCGCGGATCGAACATGGACCGCGACGTATCGTTAGTTCCCACCGTGATCAACCCCCTGTGTGAGAACGAAATTCATGCGAACAAAGGAACAAGGGAACAAAAAGAACCAAGAACCAAGAACCAAGAACCAAGAACCAAGAACCAAGAACCAAGAACCAAGAACCAAGAACCGGAAGAACTGAGAAGTACCGCCTTCCCCCTCGCCTACCGCACAGGAGCGGGAAAGGGACCCGCGACGGTGGGGAAGGGGGAGTCGCCGCAGCGACGGGGGTGAGGGCCTGTTCTTCCTAAGTTTCCACCTCAAAGATCGGCAGCAGCCCAAACGGCATAAACTCGGCGACTTTCGTCCACAGGCCGTCCAGCTTGAAGGGGGCGCGCACCCTGTTGTACACGCCCATCTCGGCGCCGTCCTCGCCACCGCGCGCGATCGCGTCGGGCGCGGTTTGCTGAAGCATGGCATAGCCCGGCTGGCCGTACTCGTCGCTGACAAACAGCGCTTTGGCAACGCCCGGATCGAGCGTGAACGACTCATAGGGCCGGGGCAGACGCGAGCCGGCCGGTGCCGCGCTGAAGCGGAAGCAGCCCGCCTGCGTGTCGGTTACATCCACGGGATCGGCGAAAATGCAGTCGGTGGCGTAGAGCCGCAGCACATCCACCGCGCCGCCCAGCACGGTTACACGCGCCATGTCGAGCAGCCCGGCGCCGATCTCCAGCGCTGGCTCTCCGGCCACGGTCGCCTGCACGATGCTGTCGCGGATGATCAGCGTCTCGACCGTGCCCGGCACGTCGAGGCGGATCGTACCCATGACGCACGAGTCGATCACCAGACGCTCGACGTAGCCGGCGACCACCAGCACGACCGGCGGAATCGGGTTGCCGTCCGCGTCCAGGCCGCCGGGATCGAACGTGCAGTAGCGCAGCGTGACCTGCTCGAAGTCGCCGGCGAGAATCACCGAGCGCGCCTCGTCGACTGCGCCGAGCCACAGCCCTTCCAGCGTCAGCACCGGATCGGGCTGCACGGGATTGGGCGGCGTGCTGGTCAGCGTCCAGTCGTCGTCCAGGCGCAGATACGGGCGCTGCTGGTCGGCGGCGGCAAACACCAGGCCGTTGACGTTGCTCACGTTGGCGATCGGCGTGTAGGTGCGGCTGTCCTCGATGCGCGCCACGCCACTGGACGGAATCGTCGTCAGAGCACCGCCGCCGCTGAACGTGTCGTCGGGCACGGCCGAGAAGCGCCGACCAAAGCTGCCCGCGCCGACCGGCTGATACACGCCGACATGGTAGTCGACCAGAATGCTGTCGGGCTCGGGATCGTAGACCAGCAGCCGCCCACGCTCAGGATCGATCAGCGCGCGCTTGTGCAGCGGAAACGCCTCCCAGTCGCGCAGGTTGGCCGAGGCGAGCTGGTGATTCGGCAGCGGCGCGGTCGAGCCATCCAGGCGGATCGAGACGGCGTTGGGCAGCAGCGCGAACTTGCCGCACTCCGGCAGCTCGGCCAGGCGCAAGATCTCGGGATACACGCCGGGGCTCAGCAGCGCCACCGACTCGGGCAGCATCGACAGGCGCGTGCGCAGATCGCCTTCTTTCTTGAAGACGATCCCGGCGATCGAGCGCAGATCAGCGGCGGCGGCGGCGGTCAGCCCCACATCGGCGATCAGCGCGTCGGCGTCTTCCAGATTGACGCGATACTGTGCATCCGACAGCAGACGGCAGGCGATCGGCTGCGGCAGCTCGTACTCGCGGGCGCTGCGCCAGCTTTCCCACTGCTCGGGCCGGGTGCGCGGCGCGAA
>DASWTQ010000032.1:0-1599 GCA_036402055.1 Herpetosiphonaceae bacterium | reverse complement strand
ACGAGTGAGCGTCTGGCCGCAGGCGGTGCGATTGCCCCATAGCCCAGGCCCGTACGACGAGGCGTTGGCTTTCCGCCATCTGGCTGCGCTCATGCTAGCTACCGGCTCACCGCTGGCGGCATAACGCCCGACGCTGCTGCCGCGCGTATCGTCACAGGGGATCTTCAGCTTTTGGCCGGAGTGTACCTGCCGATTCGCGCCGACTACTTGCCGGTTGGCGTTGGCGATCCATTTCCACGGCACGTGGAAGCGCGCCGCGATCCGGCTCAAGGTATCGCCGCGCTTGACGGTGTAGGTCGTGCCGCACCGCGAGGCACAGCGCGCGCCGCTGGTCCCGTGAGCAACCGCGCTGCTGTGCTGCTGCTCCGCGTGCGCGGCGGCAGAGGTAATCTCCGTATCCGGCGCATCACCGGCGATCGACGCGCTCATCGTCTCCACACTGCCGGCGCTGTCCCAATCGTCGCCGAGATCGGTGTCGAAGAGGCCGAGCGGATCGGTGCGCGTGATCGGATTGCCGCGCACATAGCTGTAGCGGTTGAGGCTGCCCGGCGCTGTCGCTTCGGCGGGAAACGGATCGGGCGTGAGCCAGGTTGCGGTGATCGAATCGTAGTAGCGGCTGCGGGCATAGACCAGACCGCTGGCATCCTGACGATGGCCGGTATAGCCATAGCCGTTTGCCAGGTTCGCCGCGCCGCTCTCGACGCTGCCCCAGTCGCCGTAGCGCGCAGGCGTGCCGCCCAGCGGAGCGCCATGACCATCGCTGTAGGCAATGTAGCTGCCGAGGCCGTCGCGGTGAGCGAAGCGCGCGCTGCCGCCCGACTCGACGGCGAGGTGGTCGAGGCTCTGCGGCTGACTCACCAGCCAGCTCTGCGCCGTGCCGCTCAGCAGGCCCAGCACATTCCACTCGTCGCCGTCGTAGAGCGTGCGCTCACTGCCGAGCAGCGCGCCATCGGCCGCGCGATCTTCTACCACGATCCGGCGCTTCAGCGCGTCATAGAGCGCCGTCTGTGTGCCCGTCGTGTTGCCGGCTGCGTCGAGCAGCGCCACCTTGGTCAGGCGACCCAGCGCGTCGTAGGTGTAGCGCTGCTGGCCCTGGCTGCTGCTGGCGCTGAGCCGCTGGCCGGCCGGATCGTAGCTAAGGGTTGTCGTGCCGCTGCGCGAGTCGGTCAGCGCGAGCAGCCGATCGGCGGCATCGTAGCGCAGCTGCTGGCTCCAGTTGACGCCCGCCTCGGTCGCGGTAACCGCCGTGCGATTGCCGGCCGCGTCGTAGGTGTAGCGCTGATCGAGCGCGGTGGTCGTCGGGCCGGAGCGCTGGCTGCGCACTAGACGATCGACGGCGTCGTAGGTGTAAGCCGTCTCCTCAAGCGTGATCAGACCGCCGAGCGTCCCTGCCGAGACGCGCTCCTGCACCCGGTTATCGTTGGCGTCGAGCGTGTACTCGTAGGCCGCGAACGCGCCGTTGTTGCCCTCGTTGAGCACCGCCGTCAGCTCGCCCGTGCTATCGTAGGCCCAGCGCTGCGCCGAGGCCGGATACTTCAGATCCAGCAGCCGACCGTCGGCGTCGTAGGCCAGCTCGATCGGATTGCCCAGCCGATCCAC
>DASWTQ010000031.1:0-11745 GCA_036402055.1 Herpetosiphonaceae bacterium | reverse complement strand
TCTTTGGTCTGGTAGCCGGGCTCGTGAATATTCTCTGAGACTTTGAACTGCGCGCTGGCGAACTCAGGGCCAAGATCGGCTTTTTCGAGCCCGCGCCCGCTGCCGGGACGGCTGGCGATGTAGGTGATGCCGTTGAGCTTAATGAAATCGGCCCAGTTGATCATCACGGTAGGTTTGTTACTGAGCGGATTAGATTGTGTGTTCAAATCCTGGATCGACGAGCAGCCGGTGAGCAGCGCAAGAACGCCGGTGATAATCGCAAGACGATACATGAATATGCCTCCTCCAGGGGCGTAGATGTGAGTGCAAGAGTTGCACAGCCTCAGACGCCGCGCCCGCCGCGATCGTTCCCGCTTTTGCAAGCATACAAAAAACGACGAGCCTAGCGGCCCGTCGTTCAAAAGTTTCGGCTGGATTTAGCGGCCGTAGCGCCAGCGGTAGTAGTGCTGCCCGACGTTGCCCGACTCGACGCGGAAGGCCGGGTCGTTGGAGGGCGTGTAGGTCAGGATGCGTCGCTCGAAGACCTGGACCATCACCGGCCGCTCGACGCCGCCGACCTTGGCCTTGACCCAGTACGCGCCGCTGACGGGAGCGCCGAAGACGAAGAGCCGTCCCAGCGAGCCGCTCTGCTCGTCCATGAACTTGACGAATGCTGCCGGCACGCCGTGCTTGTTCTCGACCAGCGCCACAAACGTCGCCGGATCGTTGCGGTAGGCATCGTAGCCGCTGATCTTGCCGTCAGGATTGAAGAAGCCGGTCACGGGATTGCCGACGCGGTCGCCGGCGCCTTCGCGAGTGAAGACCTTGGCCAGATCGGCGTAGGTGGGGAACGTGTTGTCGGGATCGCCCACCGCCGGAATATTGGCCGGCTTGCGCTCGTCGTACTGCGCGTCGCCGATCTGCATCTTTCCGGTCATCAGCTCGATCGGCAGCAGACCGTTGGTCACAAACCACAGCTCGCTGCGACTGGCGTTTGGATTATTGATCTCCATGCGCGCCTTATCAAAGTACTGCACCAGGCGGCGGCCATTCGGCGATTGCTGGTAGTCTTCCACCAGGCCCGCGCTGTTCGGCTGCGGCCCCCACAGCCACGAGCGACTCGATTTTCCGGCGGCAACTGCGGCATCGGTTCGATTCCAGACCGAATTGAAAGCATTGTCGGCGAATGATCCGGCAGCGTGTGCGTTTGGAACGATACTTGTCAGTAGTCCAACGATCAACAACAGCGCCATTACGATCTTGTTCATGGTTATTTGCTCCTTTGAGCGATAGGTGAACGTTTTTGGTGTGGCCGAATAGTACCTGGCTGTCGTGATTTGCGGAATAAGACGAGGCTGAAAAAGCCCTAGCTAATCAATCACGAATCTGATAGCCCGGCCCGCCATTGAACCGAAATTCTCTAATCCTGGTTAAAAAGATATATGGATCGCGGAAGGATCGTGCTATACTGGAGATGGCTGATTGCCCCGTAGAAAGAAGGAAGTTCCATGCCTCAGTCATCCGGCTACCAGCGCAAGCCGCCGTGGCTCATGAAGAAGATCGAGCGCAGCGCTGAGACCCACGAGGTTAAGCACCTGCTCCGCGATCTGGGCCTGAACACCGTTTGTGAAGAGGCCCGCTGCCCCAATCTCAGCGAATGTTTTGGCCGTGGCACAGCAACCTTTATGATCGCCGGCGATCGCTGTACGCGGCGCTGCCACTACTGCGATGTGACCACCGGCCGGCCGCTGCCGCTCGATCCTACGGAGCCGCGCCGCGTTGCCGAGGCCGCCAGGCGGCTCAATCTCAAGTACGTGGTGGTGACGGCGGTAGCGCGCGATGACGTCAAAGACGGCGGCGCGGCTCACTTCGCGGCGACGATCCGCAACCTGCGTCAGGCGCTGCCGGAGTCGCAGATCGAAGTCTTGATCCCTGATTTCAAAGGCCAGCTTCCGGCGCTACAGACCGTGCTCGACGCGCGGCCGGATGTGCTGAACCACAACATCGAGACTGTGCGCCGCATCTTCGACGCCGTGCGGCCACAGGGCGACTACGATCGCACGTTGGAATTGCTGGAGCGTTGCAAAACGCTGGCGCCTGAAATTCCTACCAAATCCGGGTTTATGGTCGGCCTGGGCGAGACCACCGAGGAGATCTTCGCCACCATGCGCGATCTGCGAGCGGTCGGCGTGGACCTGGTGACGATCGGCCAGTATCTACAGCCATCCAAAGATCATGTGCTGGTCAGCGAGTATATTCCTCAGGAGCGCTACGCCGAATATCGCCGCTACGGCAAAGAGCTGGGCTTTCGCGCTACCTTCGCCGGCCCGTTCGTTCGCTCGTCGTTTCATGCCGGTGAGCTGCTGCACGCCGACGATTTCGCCGCCGAACCTGAATCTGCACCGGCGATTAACAACTGGATCGCCCTGGAAGCACGCTAGCGCAGACTGCCCGAGCAGCGTGGATCGATCTCTGCTGGAAACATTCGCTTTAAGAGCGCGTTCTGTTTCTGTTGCTGAGGGAAGATCGGCGCAGACCATGCGAAGGGTAGATCTATGCGGCTCATCGACATCGTAGCAGCCACGCCCGCCGATGCGGAAGACGTGATCCGGCTCTTCGGCGAGCTACACCGTTACAACAGCAGTCTCGATCCACGGTTTGCGCTGGCGGAAGGCTGGCAACAGCTGGTGTACCAGTATCTGGAGCAGTCCGAAAGCTCGGCCGACAGCACCTGGCTGCTGGCTCGCGATAATTATCGCGCGGTTGGATTTGTACTGGTGGAAATTCATCTCGACTCGCCACTCTATCGCCACCGTCGCTGGGCCGAGATCGTCGGGTTGTATGTCGAGCCGGAGTATCGCGGCGACGCGGTCGCGGATCTGCTGATGGAGCAAGCCTACGCCTGGGCCGTCAGCAACAACCTGTCGATGATGCAGCTGTACGTCACAGCCGCCAACGAGTCGGCCCGGCGCTTCTATACCAAACAAGGCTTTGTCGACAGCCAGCTTATCATGCGGCGAGCCCTGAGCGCAGACGATGCTCTGGTCGATCTGCTGCCGACCCACTCACACCAGCGGCTGCATTTCTCGGAAGGCGGCGCGCGACCACTGGATATGCACGAGCGCGCCCATCGCCATCACACAGGAGAACCAGACGAGTGATTGATCAACTCCCCCCACCTGCCGAAGTGACTGAGCAGCCGTGCTATAATGCTCAATCCACGGGAGGCCAAGACGTGAAAGATTTTTTGCGGCGCACACCGCGCTACTTCACATCCAATCGCAAATCTGAGCAACAGATCCCTGATGATTTGTGGCAGAAATGTAGCGGCTGTAATGAACTCATCTTCTCCAAGCAGTTCCAGGATAACGCTAAAGTTTGTCCGCGCTGCGGGCACCACGAGCGGCTCAGCGCGGCTGAGTGGATCGAACTGCTGCTCGATCCCGGCTCCTGGCAGGAGCACGACACGGATCTCTTGCCCACCGATCCGCTGGGCTTTGTTTCGCCCAAAGACAACTACGCCAAAAAGCTGCAAGGTCTGCGCGATTCCACAGGCCGTAAGGATGCGGCGGTCTGCGGCACCGGCATGATCGGCGAGCTGCCGCTGGCGCTGTGTGTCAGCGACTTCGGCTTTATGGGCGGCTCGATGGGCTCGGTCGTCGGCGAGAAGATCGCACGATCGGCTGAGCGCGCGGCGCAGCTCGGCGTTCCGCTGCTGACGATCAACTCGTCCGGCGGCGCGCGCATGCACGAGGGCATTTTGTCGCTGATGCAGATGGCCAAGACCTCGGTCGCGCTGGCACGCCTGGGCGAGGCCGGGCAGCCCCATATTTCGCTGCTGGTCGATCCTTGCTACGGCGGTGTGACCGCCGCGCACGCGTCGTCGGCCGACATCATCATCGCCGAGCCGAAAGCGCACATCGGCTTTGCCGGCCCGCGCGTGATCGAGCAGACGATCCGCCAGAAGCTGCCCGCCGATTTCCAGACCGCTGAGTTCTTGCTCCAGCACGGTATGATCGACGTTGTCACGCCGCGCGCCGAGCTGCGGGCACTGCTGACACGCGTGCTCGGCCTGTACAACGGTCGCAGCAAGACCGAGGAACAGTCGCTGCTGGCGCGGAGTAACGGTCGCGGTGAGGGACTCACCGGCTACGAGGAGATCTATGGCTGACGAGCAACAGCAGAGCGCGCTTACGCCCTGGGACATCGTGCAGATCGCGCGGCATCCCCAGCGGCCACACACGCTCGATTATATTCGCGGCCTGTGCGACGACTTCGTGGAGCTGCGCGGCGACCGGCGCTTCGGCGATGATCGCGCGCTGCTCGGCGGCGTGGCGCGCTTCAACGGCCGGCCGGTGGTGGTCATGGGCCACCAAAAGGGCAGCAACACCAAAGAAAATATTCTCCACAATTTCGGC
Source organism: Herpetosiphonaceae bacterium (assembly GCA_036402055.1). Taxonomy (GTDB): domain Bacteria; phylum Chloroflexota; class Chloroflexia; order Chloroflexales; family Kallotenuaceae; genus LB3-1. The sequence goes on along the minus strand of DASWTQ010000031.1, from coordinate 7,348 downwards.
AGTCCGATGCCCGAGGGCTATCGCAAGTCGCTACGGCTGATGCAGCACGCCGAAAAGTTCAACCTGCCGATCCTGGTGCTGATCGATACGTCGGGCGCGCATCCCAGCATGGACGCCGAAGAGCGCGGCATTGCCGAGGCGATCGCCGAGAATCTGCTGGTGATGGCCGGGCTTAAAGTGCCGATCGTCGCCACTGTGATCGGCGAGGGCGGCTCCGGCGGCGCGCTGGCGGTCGGCGTGGCGGATCGGCTGCTGATGCTTGAGTACGCGATCTACTCTGTGGCCTCGCCCGAGGCCAGCGCGGCGATCTTGTGGCGCGACGCCTCGAAAGCGCCCGACGCGGCCAAGGCGATGAAGATCACCGCCAACGATCTGCTGCGGCTGGGCATCGCCGACGAGGTGGTGGCCGAAGTTCCTGGCGGCGCGCATCTCGACACGCCCGCGACGATCCAGCACGTCAGAGAAGTCATCCAGCGCCATCTGGACGAGCTGCTGGCGCTGTCGGTCGACGAGCTGCGGCGGCGACGCTACGACAAGTATCGCTCGATCGGCGCGTTCCAGGAGTCGCAGGCGGCGGCAGTTTCCGCAGGGTCGAGCGGCACGTAGGCTTTACGTACTACCATCGTAGGTAACGAATGGCTGATCGCAGGAATATGCGGTCAGCCATTTTACTTGCACCCGGCTTCGTGATAGGCTGTGAGTATCGAGATCAGCAGGTCGTGGCGTACATCTTGATAGGTGCAACCGTTGCCGACGCAGTAGTAAAGAATTAGCTAAAGCGTGGCGAGGGGGAGTTGGGACTGATGGACTAGCCGCGATCCTTGACTCTGTTTTACAATCTGGTATGCTTAGGGTAAGAGTACACACTTGTACTCACGGCGCAAGCTGTTCTATTGTAAAAACTTTTCCCGTTCGCATTTAAGTGAATAACTCGGCGGTTCCGAGTTCGATCCCACGACACAGCAACACCATTCACCCACCTCACCCACCCGCACCGCCCTCTCTGGCACTGACGCCTCGTCATGTCAGGTTTTGCCCTTGCCGTTAAGGTATGGTGGCCTTTCGGCAGATCGTTTACAGTTGCGGGCCGAAACGTTTGTGATCGCCATGACGCGAACCTCCCCCATGCATAGTTCTGGCCCATGTTTTTGCCCCTACGGGCAGGAGGACTTCGATGGCAACTGCTTTCTCCGGCGCATCGCTTCTGAATCTGGTCACAGAGCTTCAGGATCGTAAACAGTACCAGGAGCTGAACTGGACTGGTTCGTTCGAGGATTATCTCGATATTATTGCGCGCAATCCCCGTGTTACCCGCTCCGCGTTTCAGCGCATCTACGACATGATCATGGCGTACGGCACCGAGGAGTTTATCGATGCCAAGAAGAAGCTGATCCGCTACAAGTTCTTCGCCGATCTGTCGATCGACGAGGACGACGCGATCTATGGGCTGGAAATTCCGCTGATGCGGCTGGTCAACTTTTTCCGCTCGGCGGCGGAAGGCTACGGCACCGAGCGCCGTGTGCTCCTGCTGCATGGCCCGGTCGGCTCGTCGAAATCCACCATTGTTCGACGGCTCAAGAAAGGTCTGGAGCGCTACACGCGAACGGATGACGGCGCGCTCTACACGTACTCCTGGTATCTCGGCGACGGCGACGACATCCATCAGGGTAGCGTGGCGGATGCGGACTGGGAAGACTGCCCGATGCACGAAGAGCCACTCCACCTGATCCCCGAGGAGTTCCGCGAAAAGTTCCTGGCGCAGATCAACGAAAGCCTCGGCGATGGTCATCGCATTCACATCACCGGCGATCTGTGCCCGTCCTGCCGCTACAACTACCGTGATCTGATGCGGCGCTACGACGGCGACTGGAGCCAGATGATCAAGCATGTGCGCGTGCGGCGTCTGGTCTTCTCCGAGAAAGATCGCGTGGGCATCGGCACGTTCCAGCCCAAGGACGAGAAAAACCAGGACTCGACCGAGCTGACGGGCGACATCAACTACCGCAAGATCGCGCAGTACGGCTCGGACAGCGATCCGCGCGCCTTTAACTTCGACGGCGAGTTCAACGTCGCCAATCGCGGTGTGATCGAGTTCATCGAGGCGCTCAAGCTCGACGTGGCCTTCTTGTACGATCTGCTGGGCGCTTCCCAGGAGCACAAGATCAAATCCAAGAAGTTCGCCCAGACGGACATCGACGAGGTGATCATCGCCCACACCAACGAGCCGGAATATCGCAAGCTCCAGAACAACGAGTTCATGGAGGCGCTCAAAGACCGCACCGTCCGCATCGATATTCCGTATATCACCAAGCTCAAGGACGAGATCAAAATCTACGAGAAGTCGTTCAACGATCACCGCGTGCGCGGCAAGCATATCGCGCCGCATACCGTGGAAGTGGCCTCGATGTGGGCGGTGCTGACGCGGCTTGAGGAGCCGAAGAAGGCCAACCTGACGCTGCTGCAAAAGCTGAAGCTTTACAACGGCAAGACGCTGCCGGGCTTCACCGAAGATAACATCAAGGAGCTGCGCAAGGAAGCTCAGCGCGAGGGCATGAGCGGGATCTCACCGCGCTATATCCAGGACAAGATCTCGAACGCGCTGGTCAACGACGGCCAGGAAGGCTGCATCAATCCCTTCATGGTGCTCAACGAGCTTGAGGGCGGCCTGAAGCATCACTCGCTGATCAACAACGAAGAGGACAAGAAGACCTATCGCGATCTGCTGACGGTGGTCAAAGAAGAGTATGCCGAGATCGTCAAGAACGAGGTCCAGCGCGCAATTTCCGCCGACGAGGACGCGATCTCGCGGCTCTGCGGCAACTACATCGACAACATCAAAGCCTACACGCAGCGCGAGCGGGTGCGCAATCGCTTCACCGGCCAGTACGAGGAGCCCGACGACCGGCTGATGCGCTCGATCGAAGAAAAGATCGATATTCCCGAGTCGCGCAAAGACGATTTCCGGCGCGAGATCATGAACTACATCGGCGCGCTGGCGATCGAGGGCAAGAAGTTCGACTACAAGACCAACGAGCGGCTGCACCGGGCGCTGGAGCTGAAGCTCTTCGAGGATCAGAAGGACTCGATCAAGCTTACCAGCCTGGTCTCGCAGGTTGTCGATAAGGACACGCAGGAAAAGATCGAGGTGGTCAAGACCCGGCTGATCCGCGACTACGGCTACTGCGATCGTTGCGCGACCGACGTGCTGACCTATGTTGCCAGCATCTTTGCCCGTGGCGATGTCAAGAGCCGCAATTAGAATCGAGCTGTAGGGGCGTATTCCCGATACGTCCCTACACTGATTCATGGTGATGCGTATGGCTAATCGTGTTGAGCGCGATCTCAACCGCTTCCGCCAGATTGTGCGGGGCAAGATCAAAAAAGACCTGCGCAAATATATGTCGCAGGGCGAGATGATCGGGCGGCAGGGGCGGCGCTACGTGTCGATTCCGCTGCCGCAGATCGATATTCCTCAGTTTCGCTTTGGTCAGAAGCAGCAGGGTGGCGTCGGGCAGGGCGAGGGCAACGTCGGCGATCCGATCGGGCGCGGCGATGGGCAAGATGGGCAGGGCGACGCCGGCGAAGATCCCGGGCAGCACACGATCGAGGTCGATGTGACGCTGGAGGAGCTGGCGCAGATTCTGGCCGAGGAGCTTCAGCTGCCGAATATTACGCCCAAGGGCAAGAAAAATATTATCTCCGAGAAGGATCGCTACACCGGCATCGCCAAGGTTGGCCCGGACTCGCTGCGGCATTTCAAGCGCTCGTATCGCGAGGCGCTCAAGCGGCAGATCGCGACCGGCGAGTACAACCCCGATGATCCGGTGGTCGTGCCGATCAAGGACGATATGCGCTATCGTACCTGGAAGACCACGATGCTGCCCGAGGCCAACGCCGTGATCATCTACGCGATGGACGTGTCGGGCTCGATGGGCACCGAGCAGAAAGAGCTGGTGCGCATCACGGCCTTCTGGATCGAGACCTGGCTGCGCTCGCAGTATAAGTCGATCGATATTCGCTACATTGTCCACGACGCGGCGGCCAAAGAGGTCGATCAGCAGACGTTCTACCATCTGCGCGAAGGCGGCGGCACCAAGATCAGCTCGGCCTACAAGCTGGCGCTGAAGCTGATCGAGGAGCGCTACCCGCCCGACGACTGGAACATCTACTGCTTCCATTTCTCGGACGGCGATAACTGGGGTGGCGGCGATACCCGCGAGTGCGTGGATGTGCTGCGCAACCACCTGCTGCCCAAAATCAACTTGTTCTGCTACGGACAGGTCCGCTCGCTGTATGGCTCGGGCCGGTTCGCGCACGATCTGGAAGAGTATCTCGGCGGCGCGGAAAATCTGGTGATCTCGGAGATCGCCGACCGCGACGACATTTACGACTCGATCAAGGACTTTTTGGGTAAAGGAAAGTAACGAGGGAGAACAAAGGAACAAAGGAACAGAAGAACAAACTGCTTTGTTCCTTTGTTTGCTTGTTCCTTTGTTCCTAAGGCTTTGCTATGCGTAATACGAAACTGCCACCTGATCTGCAAGCTGCCTGGGAGGAGATCGAGGGCTACGCCAAGGATTACGGCCTCGACTTTTTCCCGATCTCGTTTGAGGTGCTGGACTACCGCACGCTCTACGAGGTCGCGTCGTATGGTGGCTTCCCGACGCGCTATCCGCACTGGCGGTTCGGCATGGAGTTCGATCAGATGATCAAAGGCCACACCTACGGCCTGTCGGTCATCTATGAGATGGTCATCAACAATAATCCGTCGTATGCGTACCTGCTCGAAGGCAACGAGATGACGACGCAGAAGATGGTGATGGCGCATGTCACCGGCCATGTCGATTTTTTCAAGAATAACTTCTGGTTCTCGCATACCAATCGCCACATGCTGGATACCATGGCCAATCATGCCGTGCGCATTCAGAAGGCGATCGAGCGCCACGGCCACGAGCCGGTTGAAGATTTTATCGACGTGTGCCTGTCGCTGGAAAATCTGATCGACTACCACGCGCCGTATATTCGCCGTCCCGAGGCGCAGACGTTTGTGCCGGTGACGGAGGAAGATCAGCCGGATCTCGCGCCCGAGGGCCTGCCCGTCAGCCAGCCCTACATGAAGCAGTACATCAATCCGCCTGAGTTTCTGCGCGAGCAGCGCGAGAAGCAGGAGGCCGATCGTAACCGCTTTCGCAAGTTCCCGGAAAGCCCGCAGAAGGATGTGCTGCTCTTCCTGCTCAACTACGCGCCGCTTGAGCGCTGGCAGCATACGGTGCTTGAGATCGTCCGCGACGAGATGTACTACTTCGCGCCCCAGGCCATGACTAAGGTACTGAATGAAGGTTGGGCCTGTGTGACGGAATTCACAATGTTGCCAACAACGCAGGGGATGCTGCGTATGGGCGAGATTGTGAACCGACGCATTCCGATTGGTGTCGGCGATGGGCAGACGACCCAACGCGTGTATGATTGGGCCATATTCGAGGATCGAGAGATCATTAAGATTCGTACAAGACGTGGCCTGGAGCTTGAAGGATCGGTCACGCATCGCGTGATGTTGCCGAACGACGAGTGGCGGCGACTCGATGAGCTAAAGCTCGGCGATCGTGTGTTGATGAGTGGTGGGCAGAACCTGTGGGCGCAGTCTTACGTGCCGCTGACCTGGCAGCCGACGCAACGGATCACACTTCAGCAAATCGCGGCTCAGGCAGGTGTGGACATCGAAACAGTAATTCGATACCGACGCGGCGTACGCGGCATTCATAGTATGGCGCTCGCTCCGCTGGTTGAGAAGTACGATACAGCGATCGCGACAGTCGGCTACACGGCGGATAGACGCACATCGATTCGTGTTCCATCTCATGTTGACGAGCGCTTCGGCGCGTTCCTCGGCTATCTAATCGGCGACGGACATATCAGCGAGACCAAGCGCACGATCGGCCTGACGACCGGCGACGAAGAGCAAGCGGATCGTTTTGTGGCGCTGGTGGACGATCTGTTTGGTTTGCAAGCGCGTAAACGCTGGGACGATGGCCGCTGGCGGCTTAGCTTCTCCTCACGTGATGTCGAGGCTCTGCTGAAGCATCTCGGTATGAAGACTGGCGTTGCGGCGCGGATCAAAGAGGTGCCTGATGTCATTCTTCAGTCGCCTAAATCCGTAGTTGCGGCATTTTTGAGCGCCTACTACGACTGCGATGGCTATGCTGGCGATGCTGGTGTGATCCTTTCCACATCCAGCGACGAGCTGAGCAAAACCGTGCAGCTACTGCTGCTGAATTTCGGCATTCTTTCCAGCCGTCGCAAAAACACGGATGGCTGCTGGCATGTCCACACCACTGGCTCATCGGCGGCGGTCTTCCGCGATGAGATCGGCTTTGGGTTGGAGCGCAAGCAGGAGAAGCTGCGGCAGTACATCGATGAGCACCAGTGGTTCAAGCGCGAAGAGTGGAGCGACGAGATCGTTGCGATCGAGCGTGGGCGGGCGACGGTCTACGACATCTCGGTCGAGGAGACGCACCGCTACGCCGCGCAGGGCTTCATCAACCATAACAGCTTCTGGCACTCCAACATCATGACCCAGAAGGCGGCGCGCGCCTCTGAGATCGTGGACTTCGCCGAGCATCACTCGGGCGTCGTGGCGACGAGTCCCGGCCGTCTGAATCCCTACAAGCTGGGCCTGGAGCTGCTGCGCGACATCGAAGATCGCTGGAATCGCGGCAAGTTCGGCAAAGAGTACGACGAGTGCGAGGACTTCGCCACCAAGCGCGCCTGGGACACCAAAACCAATCTCGGGCGGCAGAAGCTCTTCGAGGTTCGCAAGTTCCACAACGACATCACCTTCATCGACGAGTTCCTGACGCCGGAGTTTGTCTTTGAGCAAAAGCTCTTCAGCTTCAAGTACAATCGAGACACGGATCTGTACGAGATCGCCAGCCGCGAATTTCAGGAGATCAAGCAGAAGCTGCTCTACCGGCTGACGAACTTCGGCCAGCCGTTTATCTACGTCGAGGACGGCAACTACGGCAATCGCGGCGAGCTGTATCTGCGCCATCGCCACGAGGGCGTCGATCTGCGCATCGACTATGCGCGCGACACGCTGAAGAATCTGCACAAGATCTGGACGCGGCCGGTGCATCTGGAGACCGTCGTGGATGAGAAGAAGCGGCTGCTGAGCTTCGACGGCCGCGATTACGGCGAGCGGCGGATCGATTAGTGCGATGCCGCGCCGGCTGAGGTTGGCATAGCCAATGCTATACATAAAGCAGGAGACTGCGATGAGTAACTCAAACAACATAGCGAAAGATGTCGCAGACCGATTGCGCCAACATGCCGGTCGCGGCGAAGGAATCGT
>DASWTQ010000030.1:0-2790 GCA_036402055.1 Herpetosiphonaceae bacterium | reverse complement strand
AGATCGGGCAAGAACTGCATCTCGATCTGAACCATGCCCTCGCCGCGACAGGCCTCGCAGCGCCCGCCTTTGACGTTGAACGAGAAGCGGCCGGCATCGTAGCCACGGGCGCGCGCCTCAGGCGTCTGGGCGAAGAGCTGGCGGATCGGATCGAAGACTTTGGTGTAGGTCGCCGGATTCGAGCGCGGCGAGCGGCCGATCGGCGATTGGTCGATGCCGATCACCTTGTCGATATGCTCCAGCCCCAGGATGCGATCGTGGGCTCCCGGCTGAGCGCGACTATTAAAAAAATGCTGGTGCAGGCTGCGCGACAGAATATCTTCGACCAGTGTGGACTTGCCAGAGCCCGAGACGCCGGTCACGCAGGTCAAGGTGCCGAGCGGAAAGGCCACGGTGATATTTTTGAGGTTGTGCTCGCGCGCGCCCTCGACGATCAGCGAGTGTCCGCTGCCGGGCCGGCGTTGTCGCGGCAGCGGGATCGCGCGCCGCCCGCTGAGAAACGCGCCGGTCAGCGAGCGCGGCTGCTCCATGATCTGCTGCGGCGTGCCCGTGGCGATGACCTCGCCGCCGTGCTCGCCGGCGCCCGGCCCTATGTCGACCAGCCAGTCGGCGGCGCGCATCGTGTCGGCGTCGTGCTCGACGACCAGCACCGAGTTGCCCAGGTTGCGCAGCCCGACGATCGTGGTGAGCAGGCGCTGGTGATCGCGTGGATGCAAGCCGATGCTCGGCTCGTCCAGCACGTAGAGCACGCCCGACAGCCCCGAGCCGATCTGGGTTGCCAGACGGATGCGCTGGGCCTCGCCGCCGGAAAGCGTGGCCGCCGCCCGATCGAGCGTGAGATAGTCGAGGCCGACGTCGAGCAGAAAGCGCAGCCGGGAGCGAACCTCGCGCAGGATCGGCTCGGCGATCGTCTGCTGGCGCGGCGTGAGCACGATAGTTGTCGGTTCATTGTTCCCGACCAGCGCGGCAAACCAGTCGAGCGTTTCGTTGATCGGCTGCGCGGATGCCTGGGCGATATTCATGTTGCGGATCGTGACCGCCAGCGGCTCGGGTCGCAGGCGCGCGCCGCCGCAGGTGCCGCACACACGCGGGCTCATGTACTGCGTAAACAGCTCGCTGCTCGACTCGTCGGTCGCCTCGCTGAGCCGGCGGCGCAGGTAGGGCAGCACGCCCTCGAACGGCGTTTCCACGGTATGCACGCGGCCGCGCACATGGTAGCGCAGCGGCAGCGATGTGCCGTCCGACCCGTTCAGGATCAGCTCGACGATCGCGGGCGGCAGATCGCGCACGGGCGTGTCCATGCTAAAGCCGTAGTTCTGCGCCAGCGACGAGAGCAACTCCTCGAAGTAGCGCCGGGCATTGCGTCCAGTGCGCCACCAGGGAGCGATCGCGCCTTTGTTCAATGACAGGCTGCGATCCGGAATCACCAGATCCGCGTCGATCTCCAGGACCGTGCCCAGGCCGCCGCAGGTCGGGCAGGCGGCGCGTGGATTGTTGAACGAAAAATCGCGCGGCTCGAACGGGCCGTAGGGCAGCGCGCCATGCTCGGGACAGGCGTAGTGCTCCGAAAAGCGCAGCTCGTTGCCGCCGACAATCTGCGCGATCAGCACGCCGCCGCCCTGTTTCAGCGCGGTCTCGACCGAATCGGCAACTCGGATGCGGTCGGGGTGCTCGCTCAGTGCAACCGGCGGCTCGGGCTGGCGGATGACCAGTCGATCGACCACGACTTCGATCGTGTGGGCTTTGTGCTTTTCGAGGCGCAGATCTTCGTCCAGATCGTAAACCGTGCCGTCGACGCGCGCGCGCACAAAGCCGGCCTTGCGTGCATCGTCGATGATCTTCTGGTGCTCGCCTTTTTTCTGCTCGACCAGCGGGGCGAGGATCAGCAGGCGGGTGTTGTCGGGCAGCGCGAGGATCGTGTCGGTGATCTGCTGTGGCGTTTGCTGCTGGATCACGCGGCCGCAGATCGGGCAGTGCGGCGTGCCGACCCGCGCAAAGAGCAGGCGCAGATAATCGTAGATCTCGGTGACGGTGCCGACTGTCGAGCGCGGGTTGCGGGTGGTAGACTTCTGGTCGATCGCGATCGCCGGCGACAAGCCTGCGATATGATCGACGTCGGGCTTGTTGAGCTGGCCCAGAAATTGCCGCGCGTAGGCCGACAGTGACTCTACATAACGACGCTGGCCCTCGGCGAAGATCGTGTCGAAGGCCAGGGTCGATTTGCCGGAGCCGGAGAGCCCGGTTATCACTACCAGCTTATTGCGCGGAATCTCAAGATCGATATTTTTAAGATTATGCTCACGCGCGCCGCGCACAACGATCGCGTCATTCTCAGATCTATGTTCTACCTGCTCGATCATTCTCGATCCTGGCTTATAATCAAAGAGTTCTCGGCGCGTGCTATGTCGCACGGGAACGCATTATAGCAGACCTGCCAGGCTGCCTGCTGAGGCCAGCAGACCAGTAGCGGCAGTTGGATCGTGGATCATTCCGAGACAGGACGTGCCTATGGCAACACAACTCTCGGCCTGGCTCTACCGTCGATCGACTGGCTGGGTTGTTCTGGCGGCGACTGCGCTGTTCGTGCTGTTTCTCGGCCTGGTTTTGCCGTCTCAGGCGGCTCGCGCGCGACAAAACACCGGCGTAGACGAATCGCCTGACAGCTCGTTTGTTTATTCCAGCGATGATCTGTATCGAGTGGCAGAGTTGTACGGCCCGGAAGGTCGAGCAGCGTATATTCGGGCGCGCTTCACGTTTGATGTGATCTGGCCGCTGGTGTACACTGCTTTT
>DASWTQ010000029.1:0-24788 GCA_036402055.1 Herpetosiphonaceae bacterium | reverse complement strand
CGCCGCCAGCGTTGATCCTGAGCCAGGATCAAACTCGTCATCACTGGTGGAGCGAAAAGCTCGCCATCACCGCGATGGGTCCAATCCGAAAAATCACAGGTCACGCATCACACGTCAGTTGGTCAGGTGCATCCCGACACGGCGACAAAAAATCGAGGGTGTATCATCATCACACCACTCGACACATTGCCCGTTGTCGGTGTCTGCTCAAACGAGCTAGACAAGAATGTTGCCGTTTTGGCAACGAAGTGAAGTGTACCATCGACACTCGCACTTGTCAAGCCGAAATTTTCGACTTGTTTTTCCTGATTTCTCAGGGCTGCCACAAACGGTGTTTGTCGACAACGGGCGATAGTTTACCACACAAAACCGCTTTGTCAAGCGAACGAAAAGTGTGAAATATAGCTCTTTCTAGAGCCATAAACACAACAAAGCGCTGAGCTATCGTAGATTCCATTCACGAGCAAATAAGATCATGTCATTCAGCACACCCGATGCGGTTACTTCCGTTCCCGCTCCAGGTCCGCGCACACTCAAAGGTCGTTCGGCGTAGCGCTGGGTGTGCCATACAACCAGATTATCCGGGCCGCGCAGGCTTCCGATCGGGGTGTCGGGCGAGACAGAAGCAAGGCCGACGCTGAGTCGATCGGGCGTGACCTCGGCGACGTAGCGCAATGTCTGGCCCTGATCCAATACATTTGTCCACTGCTGGCGATAGCGCTGATCCAGAGATGGAAGATGATCCATAAATTGATCGACTGAAAGATCGGCGAGATCAGTCGAGGAAAGCGACTCAACACCAACATCCGCCAGCTCAAACGAAAAGCCGCTGGTTCGTGCCAGGATCAGCGCTTTACGCGCGACATCGGTGCCGCTGAGATCGTCACGAGGATCTGGCTCGGTCCAACCTCGCTGCCGAGCATCTCGTACTGCTTCCGAGAAGTCTACACCAGACTCAAGCTGAGTCATGAGAAAGCCGAGCGTGCCGCTAAAGCAGCCTTCGATGCGATGGATCGAGTCGCCGGTTTCCAGGAGTGAGCGCAGGGTGGAGATGATCGGCAGACCAGCGCCGACCGTGGCCTCGTAGCGGGAGCGGCCTTCGCCGGTCAAGGCACGGAAGCTAGCATAGTCCGCGCACAGCGGCTTTTTATTCGCCAGCACCACCCGATGGCCTTGCTCAACTGCCGCAACCAGCGCGTCTTCGACACCATCCTGAGCTGTCACATCGATCAACAGACAAGGGCTTGGCGTGAGCAGATTGCGCCAATCGTTGAGCGGGCCACCCTCGGGAACATCGCCGAGTGAGCCGCCAGCGCGCTTGGTTGCCAGTGCTTGAAGCAAGGTAGCGGGAGGAATACGATCGTCGGCGACCAGGGCGCCCCGGCTATCGGCGAGACCGATGTAAGCAAAACGGAAGCCATAGCGTCCGCCCAAACGCTCGTTAAAATACAGCACCTGCTCAACAAGCGCCTGGCCCACGCCGCCCAGGCCGATCTGCAAAACTGGTATTCTCCGCACGTGACAACTCCTCAGTCATTCAAGATCAAGAGCTTCTGTGCTGCCTGCAACACATCCGACACCTGGACGTTGCGCATACACTGCATGGCGCACGGGCAATCAGGCACAGCCACGCCCTCATAAAAACATGGACTTTCGTACGTGGGCCGCCAAACGTAAGCGGATCGCTCGGCATATGGGCCGTAGATCTGCGGATCGCTGGGGCCAAAGACTGCTAGCGTCGGCGTTCCGACCGCAGTCGCCAGATGCATCATGCCAGTATCGTGGCCCAGAAACAGATCGCTTTGACGGATCAGGGCGCCTAGCTCGTTCCAATTCCAGCGGCGGACCAGCTCGATCGCCGGCTCGCGCATCGCCTGACGGACCGCTGCAACCGCCGCTTGATCGCCGGGGCCGCCCACCAGCAGCACCTGGGCTCCATGCTGACGAATCAATTGATCGGCAATAGCTGACCAGCGCTCGGGCAGCCAACGTTTGCGCGGCAAAGTCATGCCCGGATTCTGTCCGCCGCCCGGATGCAGCACCACCAGCGGGCCACCGGACGCACGATGCTCAGCCAGGATTGTGGCCGCCGATTGCTCAGCCTCAGCGCTGGGGAAGAAAAACAATCGCTGTGGCGGCGCAGGTAGATTGGCCGCCGCTGCGAGCAGATTGTACTGCTCGGCCTCATGCATCACAATCGAGGAGATCGGCGCGGGATGTGTGTAGGCGAAGCCGCGACCAGCGCTGTCCAGACCCACACGGACAGGAATTCGCGCCAGCCAGGTCAGCAGCGTCAGCACCGGCGATCGATCGGGAACAAAAACGATCTCGAACTGCTGTCGTCGAAGCTCGCGCGCCGTAGCCAGCAGCGAGCCCGGCGTCCAGCGCTCCGGCAGCGTGATCGTCGCATCGATATGCTGGCTGGTTGTGACCATCGGCCTGGCCCATGCGCCCACAGCATAGGTAATTCTTGCCTCGGGATAGGCTGCGCGGATCGCGGCGACGAGCGGAGTCGTCAGCAGGACATCGCCCAGACAGCACGGCTTGATAATCAGCACCGAGCGCGGCGCGACGGGTAACGGCGGCGTCGGAAACCGCCGGAATACAGCGCGCAGCCCGCGAGTTGTCAGCGTGATCAGGCGTGTGCGCACAGCTACGCCTGCGGATCGGCGAGTGCAAAGGTGAACTCGCCCTCGGTGACAACCGCGCCGTCGACAGTAGCAACGCCTTTGCCCTTGCCCACCGGGCCACGCATTTTCTCAAGCGTGACTTCTAGCCGCAGACTATCGCCGGGCGTGACCGGCTTGCGAAAGCGCACGCCGTCGATGCGAGCGAACAGCGCGATCTTACCCTTGTTCTGGGGCTGGCTCAGCAGCGCAACCGCGCCAACCTGCGCCAGCGCCTCGATCTGCAAGACGCCAGGCATGATCGGCTGGCCCGGAAAGTGGCCTTGAAAGAACGGCTCGTTCATCGTCACCTGCTTCAGGCCAACCGCGCGCACGCCTTCTTCTAACTCCAGAATGCGATCGATCAGCAGGAACGGCGGACGATGCGGGATGATCTCCATGATTTGCTCGATGGTCAGCATAGGTAGCTCCGTTAAAGAACAAGGAAATAAAAGAACAAAAGAACAAACAAAAGAACCAAGAACCTATAAAACTGGGGCGATTATAGCATCATGTTCGTATGCTAGAATACGGAGCGGCATTCGGCCCTTAGTGATGATAGTGGTGTATGCGGATCGCCATCAGCGGGATGTTCTGGACGGAGCCACATGTTGGCAGCGGACAATATCTGCATAATCTTGTCGAGCAATTTGCGGCACAGCCCAACGGACATCGTTTCATCCTGGTGATTCCGCGCTACCTCAAGCCACAAAAGCCTTCGCTGCCGCACTTCCAGACGGTGGTGATGCCGACGCCGTTCGATGGTCGTAATGAGAATCTGGCCAAGGTCTGGTTCGAGCAGATCGCGCTGGGCCAGGTCTGCCGCAAGCTGCACGCCGATCTGGTGCATGTGCCCTACTTTGGCTCGCCGCGCTACCTCCGCGTGCCGACGGTGGTCACGGTCCACGATCTGATCCCGCTGCTGGTGCCGGGCAATCGTGGTGGCCGCGCTGTGCAAACATATATGCACCTTGCCGCCAGCAGCACGCGCCAGGCTTCGACGATCATTGCGGACTCGCAGCACACCAAAGACGACATCGTTCAGCATCTGAGCATTCCCGCCGAGCGTATCGTGGTGACGCATCTCGCCGCAGCGCCCACGCTCACGCCGCAACCACGGGCCGCGATCGACGCAACGCTTGAGCGCTTCCGGCTGACCGATCCGTATGTTTTTTATATCGGCGGATTTCAGGCGCATAAAAACGTGGCGATGGCGATCCGTGCCTTTGCCCGCGCGCGGCGATCGTGTGAGCAGCGCGTGGTGCTGGCGATCGCGGGCCGTCTGCCGACCAGCCAGTCGCCGCTCTTTCCCGACATTCACAAGGTAATTCTGGAAGAGCAGATCGCCGCCGATGTTGCGCTGCTGGGTCCGGTGAGCGAGGCGGAGAAAGCCGCGTTGATGAGTGGCTGCCAGGCGTTTATGTATCCCTCGCGCTACGAAGGCTTTGGCCTGCCGCCGCTTGAGGCCATGCAGTGCGGCGCGCCAACGCTTGCCTCGTCCACAACCAGCGTCGGCGAAGTGGTGGGAGACGGCGGAGTCCAGCTGCCGCCCGACGATCTCGAAGCCTGGAGCAGCGCGCTCACCCGCGTGCTCAGCGACGAAGCCTGGCGATCGCAGCTCAGCGTGCAGGGCTTACAGCGTGCCAGCGAGTTTAGCTGGCAAAAAACCGCCGCGCAAACACTGGCGATCTATGAGCAGCACACGCGCTGATGTAGCTGCATCGCGTAACAAATTTTGACGAGCTTGGAACAATGAGAATTTTAATGCTTTCCAAAGCGCTGGTCGTAGGAACCTACCAGCGCAAGGCCGAAGAGCTGGCGCTGCTGCCGGACGTCGAGCTAACTGTAGCAGTACCGCCGATCTGGCAGGAGCCCGGCGTCGGGCCGCTGCCGCTGGAGCGCCGCCACACCGCAGGCTACCAGATGGCCGTGCTGCCGATGTGGCTCAACGGCCATTTTCACATGCATTTTTATCCTGGCCTCAAGCGGCTGGTCGAGCTGATCCAGCCCGACATCTTCCACATCGACGAGGAATCGTTCAACTTCGCGACCTTCCAGGCCATGCAGCTGGCCGTGCAGCATCGCGCGAAATCCTGCTTCTACAACTGGGCCAACATCGATCGCCGCTACCCGCCGCCGTTCTCGACCTTTGAGCGCTACACCTTGAAGCACGCCACCGCCGCGATCGCCGGCAACCACGAGGCCGCACAGATCGTCGAGCGCCACGGCTACGAGGGGCCGATTCATGTGCTGCCGCAGTTCGGCGTCGATCCCGAGCTGTTTTATCCTGCCGAGGCTCTGCCGCCGTCGCCGTTCCGCGTCGGCTACTTCGGGCGAATGGTCGAAAGCAAAGGCGTGATGGATCTGATCGAGGCGCTGGCGCTGCTGCCCGAGTCGGTGCATCTGCTCTTGATCGGCGACGGCGAGCTGCTGCCCAACATCGCGGTGCGGATCGCGGAGCTGGGGCTGCAAGAGCGCGTCGAGATCAAGCCGCGCGTGGCCTCGGGCGACGTTGCCGCCGAGATGCGCCGACTGCATACGTTTGTGCTGCCGTCGCGAACCACGCCGCGCTGGAAAGAGCAGTTTGGCCGTGTGCTGGTCGAGGCGATGGCGTCGGGCGTGCCTCCGATTGGCTCGAACAGCGGCGAGATCCCGCACGTCATTGGCGACGCCGGGCTGATCTTCGGCGAGGGCAAAGTCGCGGAGCTGGCGGCACAGATCCAGAAGCTGGTCGATCAGCCAGGGCTGCGCGAAGAGCTGGCGCAGCAAGGCCGGCGACGTGCGCTCGACAACTACACACAGCGAGCCCTGGCGCGTCGCTACTACGAAGTGTACGGCCAGATGCTGGAAAGCCCGCGCTAATGCGGCGTGAGCAGTCGCTCGATCGCCGTGAGATGAATGCTCATAATCTGCGAGTCGGCATTCGGTCGATCCGACAAGCGCAGCGCCTGCTCAAGATGATAGATCGTGCGGTACAGCCGCTGGCGAATGTGTAGATCCATCGGCGGGAGATGCCGCTCTTTATAGCCGTGCATAAAGAAATCGGGGAGCGGATAGGCGTTGACCGGCACGCTCCACAGCGTCGCAAATTCCCAGGCCGGATCGGCGGTGAGCGCGGCATCCCAGCGCAGGATTGCGGCAATCTGCCAGCGCGCGCCCTCCTGACGCAGCAGCACATTCCACATTCCAAGATCCGTATGCGCCAGCACCGGCGGCTCGGGCGTCGTGATCACCGAGTCGCTGTCGCTGATCGTCGTGGCGAAGGCATCCAGCACACGCCGTGAAAGCAGACCGCGCTGGCTGGCCTGCTCATACACGCGCACCGCTTTTTGCAGCACAACATCGGTCCAGCGCTCCGATCGCAGCTCGTGCATATCATCCGGGACCAGGCCACCGTAGACCGACCAGCGCAGGCTGTGGATCATGCCGCAGATGCGCCCCAGATCCTCCGAGATCTGCTCGCGCTGCACCGAGTCGAGCGAGGCCCAGATCGCGCTGCCGACGACGCCGGGAACATGCCGCAGGATCAGAGCATCGCAGGGCAGCAGATCGCGCTGGGTGTCGAGCGCCAGAACTTCGGGCCCGGGAACGTCGGGCAGCAGTGCGAGCCGCCGATAGATCAGCGCTTCTTTGCGCAGCAGCGAGCTATGAACGCCACAGCGAATCGCTATATCGCCGTTGACCAGCAGCGTGCCGGCCACATCATTCAGCGCTTCCACCTTCTCAAGCGGGCCAAGTCCATGCCGCTCCAGCAGCGCCGCCAGACCTGCGCGGCTGATCTCGGACGTGATCATCTCTTGCTCGCTCATACGACGCCTGCGCTTTGCCATTGCATGACCTCATCTGCGGTAAATCCGGCCTCCATCAAGATCTCCTGTGTATGCTGGCCGAGCAGCGGCGGGGGCAGCCGGATCTCGGCGGGTGTTTCCGATAGTGCAAAAGGTATGCCCAGCAGATCGATCGCGCCGACGCCGGGATGCGCCACCGATGCTCTGAGCTGTTGCTGCTGGACCTGTGGATCGGCAAAAACCTGAGGCAGGCGGTTGACGGGGCTGGCCGGAACTTTGGCGGCGGCTAGCGCAGATAGCCAGTCGGCTGCGGTGCGGGTTTGGAAGATCTCCTTGAGCAGCGGAATCAGCTGATCGCGGTTTTGCACGCGCTGAGGATTGGACGCGAAGCGCGGATCGGCGCTCCACTCTTCGCGTCCAAGCACGACGCAGCAGCGCCGCCACTGATCGTCGTTGCCGACGGCCAGCACAAACGACTGATCGCTGGCGGCGAAGAGCTGGTAGGGCACGATCGTAACGTGGGCGTTGCCCCAGCGGGTAGGCAGCTTCTCAGTGGCGAGAAAGCTAGTGCCGACGTTGATCAAGCCGGCGATCGCCGAGCGCAGCAGCGAGCAATCGACGCGCTGGCCCTGGCCTGTCGTCTCGGCGGCTCGCAGCGCGGCCAGCGTCGAGGTCGCGGCATACACGCCGGTCAGCACATCCACCAGCGCCACGCCGGCTTTCATCGGCTCGCCGTCTGGCTCGCCGGTGATGCTCATCAAGCCGCTCTCGGCCTGAAGCAAAAAATCGTAGCCGGGCAGGTGCGCTTTGGGGCCGTCGGCGCCGTACGCTGTGATCGCCGTGTGGACAAGCCGTGGATTAATTGTGCGTAACTCTGCCTCGCCAAAGCCCCAGCGATCGAGTGTGCCGACCTTGTAATTCTCGATGAAAATATCGCTGTGGGCGAGCAGCCGCCGCAAGATAGCGCGGCCCTCGTCGCGGGAAAGATCAAGTGTGAGGCTGCGCTTATTGCGATTGGCCGACCAAAAATATGGGCTCTCACCGCCGACAAACGGTGGCCCCCAGGATCGCGTTTCGTCGCCGCGACCAGGCTGCTCGACTTTAATCACATTCGCGCCGAGATCGCCGAGCAGCATCGCGCAGTACGGCCCGGCCAGAACGCGAGAACAATCCAGCACCGTGATGCCGGTCAACGCTTGCATACAAATCCGCTCCACTCCAAGATCAGCACGGCCGGCTCAGCCCGCCGCAGATCGCAGGAGCGGAGCGGAAAAACTAGCGCCGGCTGGAGAGTGCCAGCGGACCCGCGCCGTTGCGATCCTGGGCGATGAGCACAGACTCGATCGCCGAGCGCAGATCTTTGTAGGTCCGCAGATGCCGGAGATCGATCCCTTGCGTGATGATCACTTGTGCCATCGGCGCGGTAATGCCTGCCAGCAGAACCCGCGCGCCGAGCAGCTCGGTCGCTTGAACGGCCTGGAGCAGCAGCATAATCACGTGTGTATCCACCGTTGCGATGCCGGTCACATCCAGGATCGCAACACGGGCTTTTTGCTGCGCCACGCCATGCAAGAGTGTGCGCATAATATCATCAGCGCGCCTGGTGTCAATATGGCCGACGATCGGCAGGACGACCAGGCCGTCGAGCACGGGCAGGAGCGGCGTGGAAAGCTGCTGCACCGTCTCGAACAGCTGCTGCTGCCGCTCGCTGGCCTGCTGGATCGCGTGATTCTTGGCCTCTAGATCATTCGTGCGCTGCTGGATCGTATCGGCCATGCTGTTGAACGCCGCCGACATCCGGCCAACTTCGTCGCGGGAGGCCGGCACCTTGCAGCGCACCAGCAGATCGCCCTGGGCCATGTTGGTAGCAGCCTGCGCCACCAGGCTTACGCGTCGCGCGATATTGCCGGAGATCGCGATCGCCGAGCTGAGGCCGATGATCAGCGCCAGGATTGTGCTGCCGACCAGCGTGGCGATCAGGCGATTGGCGGCGACGACGGCTTCCTCGTTGCGCTGCTGGAGCAAGCTGGTTTCCACGCCGCGAAACCAGGCGATCTGCGCACGAACATTATCGAACATGAGCTTTTCGCGGCCAGTGCTGACAAAGCTATCCAGGCTGCTGACCTTGATCTGGCTGCGATCAACCTGCTCGCGCAGCTCGATGCCGTGTTTCAGATTCTGGCTATTCCAATCGCGGACATTCCTGTCGATCTGCTTCAGCCGCTCGACCTGAGGCGGATTATCTTGAACGAGCTTTTGTAGGCGGTCCTGGTAGAGGGTGTAGGAGGCGCGGCCGGCGTTGTAGGGCTCCAGAAAAGCCGGATTGCCGTTAAACAAATAGCCTCGGTAGCCGGTCTGCATGTTCACCAGCTGTAGCAGCATGGCGTCGGTGCTGCTCACGATCTCAAAGGTGCGAACAACTTCCTGCTCGCGCGCCTGCGCTGTCATGATCTCGCTGTAGACGAGCGCTGCCATGATCACCACAATGATCAGCATGACCGACGAGACCAGCAAGACTTGCGTCCGAATACTCAGGTTGTTGAACTGCGTCATTACAGTAGCTTTCCACATAGCTGAAATGGAGGGTGGAGTGTTTGCAGCCACAAAAGCTGTGTAATCCATGTAAAAACAAGTATGACCTGAGCCGATGCAGATGCTATAGCACCAACGTCAAGGAGTACCTTGAACCATTGCCGAGGAGCGCGTAGTACTGGCTGGATCGTACACAAGGGCGTACGACAAGCTGTGGTGCCGGATGAGGAGCGCGCTGCATACGCCTGGGTAGCCTATGCAGCGCGAGAACTGCTAGGACTGAAGCTCGCGCAGCGCCTGCGCAACCAGGTTGCGGGTCAGCGGCAATTTGTAGCGGTTATGCTGGAGCGCTTGTGCGCCGGCGATCGCGGCCTCGCCTGCCTGGCGCAGAAGATCCTCGGTCAGCGCCTGGCCTTCCAGCAGCGACTCGACCTCGAACAGGCGCACGGGCGTATTCGCCACGCCGCCCAGCACGACGCGAACATCCTGCGCCGTACCGTCGACAATCTGCGCCACGGCGGCCACACTGGCCAGCGCATACGCCCACGCCGCGCGATCCATCGCCTTGAGATAGACGCTGCGCCGCTGTGACGCCGGAACGACGATCTCGATGATCAGCTCGTCCGGGCCTAGCGTGTGCAGCACCCGGCGATCGGCGGATGGCGGCTGTAAAAACTCGGCCACCGTCACAGTGCGCTCGCCTTGCGGGCCGACGATACGCAGGCTGGCGTCGAGAGCCAGCAGCGCGGCCGGCGGATCGGAGGGGTAGACGGCCACACACGGCGACTGATCGACGATCGCGTGGTAGTCGTTGCGGCCTTCGCGGGCAAAGCAGGTCTCGCCGCCCTTGAGCCAGCAGTGAAAATCGCCGCGATAGTACCAGCAGCGCACCTGTTGCAGCAGATTCCCGCCGAGTGTGGCCATGTTGCGCAGCTGCGGCGACGCGGCCTCGCCGGCGGCCTGCGCCAGCGCCGTGTAGCTGCCGACGATCTCGGGATGGCGCGCAAGATCGTCGAGCGTCGCCAGCGCCCCGATCCGCAGCCCATCGGCATCGGCCTGGATATAGCGCAGATCGGCGGCCGGCTTAAGGTTGATCAGCCGCTCGGGCGCTGACAGTCCTTCCTTCATCAGCGGCAGCAGATCGGTGCCACCGGCGATCGGCCGGCTGGTCGCGCTGAGTAGCGGAATCACCTCGTCCAGATCTGCAACATCAATATGAGTGAACTGACGCATATGTTCTCCGTAAAACGTATTCTGCTCCGCAGACGAGCGCTCATCGTGGAGCACCGCGCGCAGCTTACCGGCAGCGCATGGCAAGATCGACATGCTGCGTCGGCGGTCCCTGGCAGATTCGCCTGCGAGCATCTTCAACCGAGTCGCCCCAGGGCATGAACTCATGCAGCAGCCAGGTAACGCCCGCGTCGGCAAAACCTTGCACAATCTCAGCCGATAGCTCAGGATCGTGAATCGGCAGATCGTAGCTGATCACCATCTCGAACGGCTCGTCGGTAGTGCGATGCTCATCCACGTATGCCCGAATATCGGTCACGATCTGGGGTGACATCGGCAGCAGCGCGAAGGTCTCGCTGTTGGGATCGGGCGCGACCGGATACACGCCCTGGCAGCGCGCGGCGCGACGCATCGGCGCTTTGTTCGGCCAGTACCCGGCGACCCAGATTGGAATGCCGCCGGGCTGGACCGGCATCAGCGCAAAGGTCGTCTCCGGGATCTCGTGAAACGTGCCGTGATACTCAAACGGCTGGCCGCTGCACAGACCCACGACGATCTCAAGTCCCTCGTCGAGCTTTTGCGCCCGAATCTTGGGATCGCCCTCCTCGCCGAACAGCTCGAACTCGGTCTCCGCCGGAGCACCAAGGCCGACGCCGAGTATGACACGGCCGTTCGAAAGATGATCCAGCGTGACCACCTCGCGCGCAACCGTGGAGGGATCGCGACGAGCCAGCGGCGTTACCAGCGTCCCGAGCGTCACACGTTTGGTATTCATCGCCATCGCCGCCAGCGCAATCCATGGATCGGTCGCTCCTAGCTCGGGCGAAACCAGGAGATGATCCCAGATGAAAACCCCGTCCCAGCCGGCCTCCTCAGCTTCCAGAGCCAGATCCGCCAACAGTCGAGGATCGCTGTACTCGCCGAGATTCGGCAGGTTCACGCCATAACGCATATGTCGCTCCTCCGTTCAGAAACCATACACTGGTTTCGGCCTTGAAAGCACCGAATGCTCCCAAACCTGCTCGCCATCGGCCGGTTGCGACTAGTAGAAAGGCATTCAGGTGCGCTCTAACGCTTCCAATACTTTAGCTGGAGTGATCGGTAGATCGGTAATTTGAAGATCGAGCGCGTTCGAGACGGCATTGGCGATCGCCGCCGCCGTTGGAATAATGCCTGGCTCACCGGCGCCTTTCGCGCCTGTAGAGTTGGCCTTGGTGTCGGGAATGTCGATCAAAATATTTTCGATCTCCGGCACGTCGCCAACTGTCGGGATTTTGTACCACTCAAGATTCGGGTTGAGCACGGCTCCCAGCTGCGGATCGACCACGCGCTGCTCGGTGAGCGCCAGGCCCAGGCCCTGAATGATGCCGCCGTAGATCTGCGAGTTGAAGGTCTGCGGGTTGATGATCCGGCCCGAGTCGTGGGCCGCGACGATCTTGATCACCCGCACGCGCCCGGTGACGGTATCAACCTCCACCTCGGCAAACTGCACGCCCGAGGTCACCACCGACACGTCGTCGGGGTTGGGACCGCGCGAGCCCTTGCCGGTCAGCATAACGTCGCCCAGCCGATCCATCAGTTCTTTGACGCTGAGCAGCTCCTCGTCGCGCCGATAGATCACGCCGCCGCGAATCTCGACCTCGGCCTCCGGCACCTCGTGCATCTGCGCCACAATGCTGCTGACCGACTTGCGCAGATCGTTGGCCGCCGAGCGCACTGCCGGCGTCATCGAGCCGGTGGTCACGGAGCCGCCCGAGCCGGGACCGAACGGGCCTTGCATGGTGTCGCCGATCGTCACGCTGACTCGATCCAGCGGCAGGCCAAACTCTTCGGCGGCGACCTGCGCCAGGATCGTGCGGGTGCCGGTGCCGAGATCCTGCGTGCCGGTCATCACGGTTGCGGTGCCGTCGCTGTTGAGCAGCATCTCGGCGTAGGCCGGCGGTCCGCCACCGCCCCACCAGATCTGCGAGGCCATCCCGATGCCGCGCCGGTAGCGCTGGCCGCTCTGCGAGCCGGGTGTGGATCGTCGCTCCCAGCCGATCGCCGCCGCGCCGCGCGTGTAGCACTCGTCGATCGGAAACGACGAAAACGGCTTGTCTTCGCTCTGATCGATGTCGGGAATGTTTTTGCGCCGCAGCTCCAGCGGATCGATGCCCAGCTCCTGCGCCAGCGCATCCATCGCCAGCTCCAGGCCAACCGCGCCTTCCACAAAGCCGGGCGCGCGAAAGGCTGCCATCGGGCTAAGATTTGTGAGCACGCCTTTGACCTCGGTGCGCACGTTGGGACAGCGATACATCATCGTCGCCGGGCCTTCCAGCATCGGAATCCAGCCCATGTTCGCGCCGCCGTCGGTGATGCCGTTGAACTCGATCGCCGTGAGCGTGCCGTCGCGCCGCGCCCCGATCTTGACGTGCTGGATCGTACGACCGCGATTGCCGCCCGCCAGGTTCTCACCCTCGCGATCAAACATGAGATGCACCGGCCGGCGGATCTGTTGCGCCAGAGCAGCGGCGATGATCGTGTAGCGACCGCCGGGAAACTTCGCGCCGAAGCCGCCGCCCATGAACGTTCCGATCGCGCGGACGTTGCTCATCGGCAGATCGAGATTCTTGGCCGCGAAGGAGCGCACGCCGAACGCGTGCTGAGTCGACTCGTAGATCGTGAGCTGGTTGCCTTCCCAGTGGGCGACACAGCCATGGGTTTCGAGCGCGTTATGCACGGCAGTCGGCGTGTGCGCGCTGACCTCGACGACGACATCGGCCTCGGCGAAACCGGCGTCAGCGTCGCCACGTGTGCTGGTGCGCGGCTTGTTCTGCTTCAGATTGCTCGACGACTTGGGCTGAACTTTGGGCGCGTTCTCTTCCAGCGCCGCCTCGGGATCGGAGACGAAATCACGCAGCTCGTACTCGACCTCGATCAGCGCCAGCGCATCCTGCGCCGTGTACGGATCGTCGGCGATCACCACGCCGATCTCCTGCCCGGCAAAGGTCACGTCGGCGGAGAAGAGCTTTTTACCCGCCGGAGCTTCCGGCGCATTTTCGTGGGTAACGATCGCGAACACGCCCGGCAGCGCCCTGGCGCGCGTCGTATCGATGCGCGTGATGCGCGCGCTGGGATGCGGTGCTCGCAGCAGGTGGGCGTAGGTCATACCCGGCAGCTGCACATCGTAGGTGTAGCGCGCCTCGCCGGTTGCCCGCGCCGCGCCGTCTACACGCGGTGCCGGATACCCGACGATGCCCAGCTCTTCGTCAGCGCCCCAGGGAGCCAGCTCGTCGCCTTCGACAAGCGCGTATTGCTCGGTGACTCGTCCTTCGACGTTCACTGTGGTTTTGATCAGTTTCGGCATAGATCCTCGAACATGTACGAGAATGAAAGAACATCTCGGCGAAGAACACAAGAGAAGCGGGAATAGATTTCCCTTGGAACGTTGAGAGTTGAAAGCCAGGAATTAAGAGCCAGCTGCGGCGCCGTCGACCGCTCCTAGCTCAATGATTGCTATTCCTGGCTCCGGGCAACCGACATCACTGCATCTATGATGCCACGATACGCGCCGCAGCGGCAGAGATTCCCCGACATCCCGGCGACCACGTCGGCCTCGCTGGGATTAGGGTTGCGCTCAAGCAGCGCATGCGCCGCCAGCACCTGGCCGGGCGTGCAAAACCCGCACTGGAGCGCGTCGTGCTGCACAAAGGCCTGTTGCAGCGGATGCAAGGAATCTCCCCGGCTCAGCCCTTCGATCGTGGTAATTGCCTTGCCCTCGCACTCGACCGCCAGCGTCAAGCAGCTATAGACTGCCGCGCCGTCCACCAGCACGGTACAGGCGCCGCAGTTGCCCATGTTGCACACCTGTTTCGCGCCGGTCAGGCCAAGATCAATACGGAGCGCGTCGAGCAGTGTCCGGCGCGGCTCCACCTCTACCACCTGGCTTTGTCCGTTTACGTCCAGCTGAATAGCTGTTTTTTCGGGACCACGTTCGATCATGCACTAACTCCTCGAATACGAATCATTGTGATCGAATTAGGAGTCAGCGTCAAATCGCCGCGCCCAACGATCGCCGCTGGTACTACGGGTATAGCCTAACAAAATGCTTGACAGTCGGGAGTCGGTATGCTACGATAGCAACTGGAATAGAACGCATGTTTGAAGAGTAGATGCGACGAAACGGAGTAGAGTAAATGCGGTTCCATATCCGTCCTCATCATACTCACAATTGCGCTTTCCAAACCACGTTTATCAAGCAGCGGCTCAGCCGAGCCTCATCTGTCGGCGCGTGCGTAAAACCAGAAGGTCCAAGGCATGGGCCTCACCTGCTTGCCTCAATCTGAGGAAATCCATAAGACGGAGTTTGTACAGCAACAAGGAGTGTCGGACATGTCGAAGGATCTGAACAAAGTCCAGTTGACGGGACGCCTTGGCAAGGACCCCGAGGTCCGCGTCACGCCCCAGGGCAACACCGTGACCCAGTTTACTGTCGCCTCGAATCGCTCGTGGAAAACCGCCGACGGTCAGGGTCGAGACGATACCGAGTGGTTTTCGATCGTCGCCTGGAACAAGCTCGGCGAGATCTGCGGCGAGTACCTGCGCAAAGGCTCGCGGGTCTATATCGAGGGCCGCTTGCAGACGCGCTCCTGGGAAGATCAGGAGAGCGGGCAGAAGCGCTACAAAACTGAGGTGATCGCCAGCGACATGATTATGCTCGACTCGAAGCGTGACATGGGCGGCGGCGATTACGGCGATGCCGACATTGCGTACGGCAATGAGCCCGAGCCAGAGCCGGTGCCGGCACGTCAGGCGGCTCCCGCTCGCAGCGCTCCCAGCCGTCAGCCCGCCCGCGCAGGAAGCAATGGCACGACGGCCACCCAGCCACGCCGTCCGGTCGCGCCGCCAGTCGACGACGACGATCTGCCGTTCTAAACAGCAGTTCGGCGCGGCGAGCAACACCTGCTCAAATAATTAACGTAAATATAAACGTGGGCCGTCTCGGCTCACGTTTTTCTGTGCCGGAAGCTGATGCATTGACGCCACAGCGCCTAGTACTCGGCTGGGACCAGCGCTCTATTGAACATGTTCACTTCTTCACGTAGTCTTAGCAACATAGCATAGTAGCAGTTTGATTGCCCGCACGAAAGCAGGTCCTCACCCACAGCTTACGCCTGATTCTTCGAGCACAACTTCTTAGCTGATCAACAAGCTTGTTTCGCCTTTGAAAGGTCATCTTATGCCCTATTGTTCCGGCTAGCTTGAGCCTGCGCATCCTCTGCGCATCACTTTCACCACGCGAGCACCGCCCCAAGACGCATAGCTGTGTTCTGAACATCGTTGTCACCCAAACCATTCGCAGAAAGGCTAACCCCCATGCGTACACTGCGCCTGCTGCTCATTACCCTGGTCGTGATGAGCATGGTTATACCCCTCAATACCACATCTATAACGGCCAGCAGCCAGACTTTTCAGGAAGGCGATATTTTTGTAGGCGTTCAGTCTGCCAGTGGCGGCAGTGGAACGATCGAGCAGCGAAGATCCAACGCCACACTGGTAGGAGAGCCAGGCGGTGCCGACCCGTCGTTCACCGGCGATCCGGCCGGCATGGCTTTTGACCGATCTGGAAATCTGTATGTAGCGGCGTCCGGCAGCAGATACATCTTCAAATTCGATCGCGACGGCAGCATTGTTAAAAGCGTTCGCACGACAGGATCTCCCTTCTCGGTCGCCTTCGATGCCAGCGATCATCTTTACGTTGGGCACGCAGTAGGCGGCGGGCTCGAAAAATATGATACTCAGCTTAACCTGATCGCAACTTCCACCCTGGCTGTGCCTTCGAAAAATGGTTCGCCGGCAGCGATCTATCAGCTCGATGTTTCGGCTAATCAATGTACACTGCTCTATACAATCGGCGATGCAACCATCAGGCGCTTCGACGTATGCACCAATCAACAGCTCCCGGATCTCGGCACATTGCCCGACTCTGTAACAGGTGTACGTATCCTTTTCGACGGGACAGCGCTTGCGGCAACCAGCACCGCTATTCACCGGCTTGATGCGCATGCAAACACGATCCAGCTTTATAGCGCAGCCGGCGCAGGCGCCTGGCATGGTCTGGCGCTATCGCCCGACGGGGCGTCGTTCTGGGCTGGTCGCAGCTCAACTGTGTACAAATTCTCAGTCAAGACCGGCCAGCAGCTCGCCTCCTTCAATACCAGCGATCAGAAATGGGTGCAGAGCATCGCGATCTTCAGCCAGATCTGTGGTTCCAGCCAGGATTGTGATCTGGATGGCTTATCCAATCTGGATGAGACGACGATCACACATACCAATCCTTACAACAAAGACACCGACGGCGACGGCTTGCTCGATCCCTGGGAGATTGATCCAGATCCTGATGGAGACGGCACGCCGATCGCAGGAGCGGGCTTTAATCTCGACGCCGACCCGCATATAGAAGTCACGCGGGATGCGGTTTTCGGGCCGTACAGCGATGATCAAGACGCTGGCGGCGTTGGCAGCTACGCCGATGGACGCTTCCCACAGCAGTTTCCCAGCTTTGTACAGCCGCCGAATCCGCTGCGGAAGGACATCTATTTCGAGCTAGACTGGCAAGATTGTTCCTTTGGCGCTGATTGTCCCGAGTATGGCGCCGGCTTTGATCCCACACATCACGCGCCGAGCGCCCTGGGCATCGACAAAGTGCGCGCTACCTTCGCCCGAGCACCCGTCAATAACGCCGACGGCTCATCCGGGATCAATCTGCATGTGCTGATCGACGAAAGCCTGGGCCACGAGCCGAACTGTGATCGAGGACTGAGCGCTCTGCGCCGCGCTCACTTCGGCACACCCGGTCAGCGAATGCAGGATCAAGCGGTCGGCGGCATTCTAGAGGCCAAGACGCGCACCTTTCGGTATATCTGGTCCGGCCATTCGACTGAGCGCGAGACCGGCGGCGAGTGTACCAGCCCGGCGAGTATTTTCAACCCGGGCGCGGCCTTGCCCTTCTACGACTACACGCCTTTCGGCGATGCCCTGGTGGGCGGCTCAGACATCCTCATATCGCTGAGCCCGCTGTGGGCCTGCCGGTCATACAGCGCCGTTTATGGCGTCACCTCATGCTATAAAAAGGACGGCCCGGCCTCCGCAACCGGGATCTTCCCCGGAAAAGTGTCTACCGCGAATGGCAGTGGAGCCAGACTATTTAACTGGCCGCTGCACGCAATTATTATGCGTAATAACGCCGGTAGCGATCCCGAGGGCGCTGCCATTGCCCAGATCTGGGGCCGTACGCTGATGCATTTGATCGGCCATTCGCTTGGCATCGTCGGGCAGTCAGAGGTGCTCAACGATCCTAGAGTGTACGGCACAAACGGCGTGCTACTTGGCGCGGAGCCGGAGTTGTACGCTAGCTGGGCCTGGGCAGGCATTCGCTATGCGCCTGGTCCAGCCGATGGCGGAGCGACTACCGAGCGCGAGGCATATCCTCATCAAGAAGTTTCTCCCAGAGTTGATCCTGCGTATCCCTATCCTTTTCCACCAACTTCGGCACCTCAGCCGTTTTACTCCAAACTGGACATCGACGGCGACGGCGTTCGAGACGGTATCGATAACTGCTTGATGGGCATCAAAAACCCGAATCAAGCGGATCTCGACCGCGACTATCTGGGTGATGCCTGCGATTATGACATCGATGGCGATGGGCAGCTCAACGCGGTAGGCTCAAACACGCCCACGAATCTGGATGCGTTCCCTTACGATACGAATAATGATGGCGAAGATAACGCGGTATCCGCTGACGATGACGGCGATACCATCTTCGATAACGTCGACAACTGCCGCCTTGATGCCAATACGAGCCAGCTCGATACGGATCAAGACTCGCAGGGCGACGCTTGCGACGAGGACGACGATAATGATGCATTCGTCGACAAGGTTGAAGCGCACGCAGGATCGAATCCGCTGAGCAACATCAGCCTGCCGGAGTATGTCGGGCGGGATGCGAGCTGCGCCGATGGTCTCGACAACGACGGCGATGATCAGATCGACGGCGCTGATGCCGGCTGTAGCGACACTGATAACGATACGCTGGCCGACGCCGACGACAATTGCCCGAATCTCGCCAACCAGGGCTGGATCGATCGCGACGACGACGGCATAGGCGATGCATGCGACTCCACGCCGCTGCCGCCGAACACCGCGCCGACAGTCGCCATTGCCGGCACCTACACCGTCGACGAGGGTAGCTCGGTCACTGTTGCCGCAGCCGGAGCCGATGCCGAGTCCAGCTCGCTGGCGTTCGTGTGGGACTTGAACAACGACGGCACGTTCGGCAGCATCGGCCAGAGTGCTACATTAGCGACTGGCGATCTGGAGATCGATGGACCCGGCGCCCATCCGATCGCCGTGAAAGCTGTCGATCAAGGCCAGCTCACGGCGACGGCGACAACCAATGTTACTGTGCGCAATGTGGCGCCGGTGGTCGGCTCGATCACAGCAGCCAAAAATCCGGTCATGGCGACCACGCTCTTGATGGCCAGCGCCAACTTCAGCGATGCCGGCGTGAGCGATACCCATACCGCGATCTGGGATTGGGGCGATGGTACGACGACCGAGGCATATATCGACGAGATGCGGGGCGCAGGCACAGCTAAAGGTAGCCATATCTACACCGCGCCCGGCAGCTACACTGTTAAGCTCACGGTCAAAGACGACGATCAAGCTTCCGCGCAGGTCATGCTGCAAAATGTCGTCGTCCAGCCGGCGCCAATCGTCGAATATAGCACAGCGGCGCTGACCGTACATGAGAACATAAGCAGCGTCACGGCCACCGTCTTGCTGCGCAGCCCGTCAACCGAAACGGTAGAGGTGAACTACACCACCAGCAACGGCTCGGCCATGGCCGGCAGCGATTATTACACAGCCAGCGGTACACTCACGTTCGCTCCCGGCGAGACCGCAAAAACCTTCACCGTTCAGATCGAGAACGACCCCGTCGACGAAGCGAACGAGGTCATCAACCTGTCGCTGAGCGATCCGCTGCATGCGACGCTTGGGCCGAGCAGCACGGCGACGATCACGATCCAGGACGACGATGTCATACCGAGTGTGGCCTTCGCTCTTGCAAAGATCACGATCCATGAGAACGTTGGCCTGGCCGATGTCGAGGTAAAACTTTCTTCTGCTTCCAATAATCCAATCTCGGTTGACTATACCACCAGCAACGGCACCGCGATTGCGGGCAGCGATTATACCGCCACCAGCGGTACGCTCACCTTCGATCCCGGCGAAACGCGCAAGTCCTTTAGCGTGCCCATCGCCGACGATGGAGTCGCCGAGCCGAATGAAACCATTAACCTGACCCTGAGCAATCCAATCAACGCCACGCCTGGCACAACAACCAGCTCTGTGCTCACGATTAGCGCCAACGATACGATCTCGCTCGGCGGCAACGTCAGCGTGCCCGAATATGTGGGCTCGGCGGCGGTGACCGTCAAGCTCAACGCTCCGTCCAGCAAAGCCGTGCGCGTAGGCTACACGACCAGCGGCGGCACCGCGAGCGCCGGCAGCGATTACACGGCTACCAGCGGCACACTCACCTTCGACCCTGGCCAGACCACCCAAACGATCGCCATACCAATCGTGAATGATCTTGTGGGTGAAGCCAGCGAGACGGTGATCCTGACCTTGATCAATCCGACCAACGCGGAGATTGGATCGCCTTCGAGCGCCACGGTGACGATCAGCCCGAATGACATCGTATCGTTTGTCGGCAACGTCAGCGTCCACGAAAACGCCGACAAGGCCACCCTGACCGTCAGACTCAACGGCCCGTCCGATCTTCCAGTGTCCGTCGATTATGCCACTGGCGATAACACCGCTAAAGCCGGCAGCGATTACGCGGCCACCAGCGGCACACTTACCTTCGATCCCGGTCAGACGACCAAAACCTTTGAGGTACCGATCCTCGACGATCTGCTCGGCGAACCGAACGAGAACTTCGTGGTGAACCTGAGCAACCCGACCAACGCCGGCTTCATCGCCACGTCTATCGCCACCGTGACGATCAACACCAACGATAGGCTCTCATTCGGCAGCAATGTCAGCGTCCATGAAAACACCGACGCTGTGACGGTGACCGTCAAGCTCAACAGCCCGTCCAACATTCCGGTCACCGTCGATTACGCTACCAGCGATAACACCGCTAAGGCCGGCAGCGATTACACGGCTACCAGTGGCACGCTCGTCTTCGATCCCGGCGAAACCACCCAAACCCTGAGCGTACCGATCATTGATGATCAGCTCGGCGAGCTCAGCGAGTTCTTCACGGTAACGCTGCGGAATGCGACCAACGCCGACATCAGCGGGCCATCGCCTGATGCGCCGGTGACGATTAATGCCAGCGACATGGTCTCGTTTGGCGGCAATGTCGGCGTCCACGAAAACGCCGGTAGAGCGACGCTAACCATCAAGCTCAACAGCCCATCCAACGATCCGGTAACGGTGAGCTATACCACGAAAGATGTCAACGCTATCGCCGGCAGCGATTACACGGCTACCAGTGGCACGTTCACCTTCGATCCCGGCGAGCTTACCAAAACATTTGAGGTACCGATCCTCGACGATACACGCGGCGAGCTGAACGAGACCTTCATGTTGGAGCTGAGCAATCCGATCAATGCCGGGCTAGGCGGCCCTTCTGAGGCTACAGTAACGATCAATGCCAATGACCGGGTCGTATTCGGCGGCAACGTCAGCGTCCACGAAAACGCCGGCAGCGCCACAGCGACTGTTAAGCTCAACGGCCCTTCCAGCAGCACCGTGACCGTGAGCTACACAACCAGAGATGGCACCGCGAGCGCCGGCAGCGACTACACCGCCACCACTGGTACGGTCACTTTCGATCCTGGCCAGACGACGAAAACCTTTGAGGTGCCGATCCTCGACGATCTACGTGGCGAGGGCAGCGAGGCCTTCACCCTGCTGCTGACCACTGCGACCAACGCCGAGATCAGCGGGCCTTCAGAGGCCACGGTGACGATCGGCGCGAGCGACATCGTATCGTTTGTCGGCAACGTCAGCGTCCACGAGAACGCTGGCAAGGCCACCCTGACCGTCAGGCTTAACGGCCCGTCCAGCAGCACCGTGACTGTGGACTACGCTACCAGCGATAATACCGCTAAAGCCGGCAGCGACTACACGGCTATCAGCGGCACGCTCACCTTCGATCCCGGCCAGACCATGAAAACGTTTGAGGTGCCGATCCTCGACGATCTGCTCGGCGAGCCGAACGAAAGCTTCGCAGTGAACCTGAGCAACCCGACCAACGCCGGCTTCATCGCCACGTCTATCGCCACCGTGACGATCAACGCGAATGACATGGTCTCGTTTGGCGCGAGCACGTACAGAGTGACCGAAAACACCGCGCTGGCGGCGATCACAGTCCGGCTGAACGGGCCAGCCAGCAGCACAGTGAGCGTGAACTATAGTACGAGCGATGGCGGCGCTGTGGCCGGCGGCGACTACACGGCCACCAGCGGCACGCTCACCTTTGATCCTGGCCAGACCACGAAAACCTTTGAGGTATCCATCGCCGACGATACGATAGACGAGGCGAATGAGCTGGTGATGATTGACTTGAAGAGCCCGGTCAACGCCGTGCTCGGACCGCCTTCGTCGACCACGCTCACGATTGTCGATAACGACTAGGAGGCGTAAACACTCAGACTGCTTCAGCCCAAAATAACATAGCGAAAAGTGATCAGCATTTACAGCGGACGATGCACAATCGTCCGCTGTTTTTTCGCCCAAAATCCACTAAAACTCTTTACACACTTTAAAAATCGTCTGGAAACTGACCGGCGTTGTGTGCTATAATCGCCTCAGTAATCGAAACGATTTTTGGAACGGCAGTACTATCAATTATCGTGAAGTACTGCCGCTCCGACTCATACAGGCGTTTGTTTCACCCGGCGATCAGGCCGCGCGTGGCCTGGCTCCACAGCAACAACAGCGCCGCCTGTCAAGCGTTTCACAGCTTCAGACATGTTTTCAGCGAGGCACAAATGGGCACCAGCGATTTCATTCATCTGCATGTTCACTCCGAGTACAGCTTGCTGGACGGCTACGCCACCACCAAGGCGATCGCTAATCGGGCTGCCGAGCTGGGAATGGACAGCATCGCGCTGACCGATCACGGCGTGATGTATGGCGCGATGGAGTTTCTGGATGCAGCCAAGAAGGCCGGCGTCAAGCCGATCATCGGCATGGAAGCGTATATTGCGCCCGGCTCGGCCAAAGATCCGATGGTCAAAGGCGGGAAGAACTATTATCACCAGCTGCTACTGGCCAAGAACGAGATCGGCTACCGCAACCTGGTTAAGCTGACCACCCGCGCGCATCTCGACGGCATGGGTCGCGGCGTGTTCGCCCGCCCGCGCATCGACCGCGAGATGTTGATGCAGCACCACGAGGGCATCATCGCCACGTCGACCTGCATCGCCGGCGAGGTGATCCAGCATCTTCAGGCGCAGCAGCCCGCCAAAGCGCGCGAGACGGCGGCCTGGTACCGTGATCTGCTGGGGCCGGAAAACTATTTCATCGAGCTTCAGCTGCATAACAACACGCCCGAGCTGGAGGCTATCAACGACGAGCTGGTGCGCATCGCCAACGAGCTGAAGATCCCGCTGGTGGCGACCAACGACACGCATTTCGTGCGCGCGGAAGACCTCGAAGCGCAGCAGCGCGTGATGGCGATGGGCTTCAACCTGTCGTATAAAGAGTTCTGCTCCAAAAACTACACCATGGACGAGACCTACCACATTTCGTCGGCGGATGATATGTGGCAGCGCTTCAAGCGCTACGGTACCGAGCCGATCGAGAATACACGCCGGATCGCCGACATGTGCGGCTTCAAGCTGGAGTTTGGCCGCGTCCAGCTGCCCGAGTTCGATCTGCCGGAGGGCCACGACGCGGCCTCGTATCTGCGCCTGGTCTGCGAGGAAGGTTTGATCAAGCGCATCGGCGCGAATCCGCCCGAGGAGTACGTTAAGCGGCTCCAGTAC
This sequence comes from Herpetosiphonaceae bacterium, assembly GCA_036402055.1. Taxonomy (GTDB): domain Bacteria; phylum Chloroflexota; class Chloroflexia; order Chloroflexales; family Kallotenuaceae; genus LB3-1. The sequence goes on along the minus strand of DASWTQ010000029.1, from coordinate 1,526 downwards.
GAGCTGGATGTGATCAACGCAACCGGCTTCCCCGACTACATGTTGATCGTCTGGGATTATGTGAAGTTCGCACGAGCGAAAGGCATTCCCGCGCTGCCGCGTGGCTCAGCCGGCGCGTCGCTGGTGCTGTACTGCCTGTACATCACCGATGTCGATCCGATCAAGAACAAGCTGCTCTTCGAGCGCTTCCTGTCGCTTGAGCGTCTCGAAATGCCCGACATCGATACCGATTTCGCGGACTCGCGGCGCGGCGAGATTCTGGACTATATCGCCACCAAGTACGGTCGCGAGAACGTCGCACAGATCATCACCTACGGCACGCTCGGCGCGAAGGCCGCTCTGCGCGATATGGGCCGTGTGCTCGAAGTTCCGCTCAGCGAGGTCGATCGAGTCGCCAAGCTGATCCCGGCGCTGCCGGTCGGAACGACGATCTCGCAGGCGCTGGAGCGCGTGGCCGAGCTGAAGAAGATCTACGACAGCGAGCCGCAGATGCGCGAGCTGATCGATTGGGCGCGTAAAGTCGAAGGGCGCATGAAGAGCGTCGGCACGCACGCCTGCGGTGTGGTCGTCAGCCGCAATCCGCTGGAAGAGATCGTACCGTTGCAGCGCACAACCAAAGACGAGAACGCGGTGATGGCGGCGTTCGAAGGCCCGACGCTGGCCAAGATGGGTCTGCTCAAGATGGATATTCTGGGCCTGACCAACCTTTCGGTGGTGGCCGAGGCGCTGCGCTACATTGAGCAGACCACCGGGCAGAAGATGTGGCTGTCCGACATTCCGCTCGACGACAAGAAAACCTTCGATAGCCTGGGGCGCGGCGAGACTACCAACGTATTCCAGTTTGAATCTGCGGGCATGACGCGCTACATCAAGGAGCTGAAGCCGACGCGCGTGGAAGACCTGTACGCGATGGTGGCGCTGTACCGCCCCGGCCCGTTGGAGCAGATTCCGGTCTATATTCAGAACAAAAACAATCCCCACGCGATTCGCTACCTGCACCCGATTCTCAAGCCGATCCTCGAAGATACCTACGGCGTGATTGTGTATCAGGAGCAGATCATGCAGCTGCTCCAAACCATCGCGGGCTACACGCTCGGCGAAGCGTACATTGTGATCAAAGCGATCAGCAAGAAGAACAAAGAGCTGATGGCCGAGAACTCGGTGCGCTTCAAAGAGGGCTGCGCCAAGCAGGGCATCAGCAGCGAGATCGCCAATCAGCTGTGGGAGCTGATCCTGCCCTTTGCCGGCTACTCGTTCAACCGCCCACACTCGACGCTCTATGGCTTGCTCTCGTATCAGACCGCCTGGCTCAAAGTCAACTATCCGACCGAGTACATGGCGGCGGTGCTCAGCGCGGCGGCGGGCGTGGCCGAAGACGTGGCCAAGGGCGTGGCCGAGTGCGGGCGGCTGGGTGTGGCTGTACTGCCGGCTCATATCAACCTGAGCGCCTCGGGCTTCAAGATCGAGCCGCTGCCGGAAGGCGCACTACCTGAGTTCGAGAATCGCATGGGTATTCGCTTCGGCCT
>DASWTQ010000028.1:0-5649 GCA_036402055.1 Herpetosiphonaceae bacterium | reverse complement strand
GAGCTGCGGCACGCGCTGGGACGGCGGCTGCCGGAGTACATGGTGCCCGAGGCGGTGGTCGTGCTGGAGCGCCTGCCGCTGACGGCGACCGGCAAGCTCGACCGGCGGGCGCTCCCGGCGCCGGATGGCCAACGCCCGGAGCTGGAGGCGGCGTATGTCGCGCCACGCACGGCCGTCGAGACGACGCTGGCGGAGGTGTGGCAGGAGGTGCTGCGCCTCGACCAAGTCGGCGTCCACGACAACTTCTTTGCCCTCGGCGGCCACTCGTTGCTGCTCACCCAGCTCGTCGCCCGCATCCGCGCCGTCTTCCAGATCGAGCTGCCCCTGCGTAGCGTGTACGAGGCTGCCACCATCGCGGAGCTGGCCCAGGAGCTGATCGCGCGTGAGCCGCGACCGGGTCAGACCGAAAAGATCGCGCAGCTGCTGCTCAAAATCAAGCGTATGTCGTCCGCCGAGAAGCAGGCTTCGCTGCAAGCGCGGGAAGCCCAGCCCGAGCAGGGTCGATAATGATCCGATCAGCCATCAAACAATAGTCTGTGCTCATCTCCGATGAAAGGATAGCGCCAGCGTGGATACGACCAGTTTTTCTGCTGAAGATCTTAAGCTTCTCGCGTACATGCTTGAAGATGAAGGTGTGGATCTCATTCAAACCCAGGCGATCCCTCGGCGGGAGCAGACCGCCGCACTCCCGCTGGCCTTTGCCCAGGAGCGATTATGGTTTTTGAGCCATCTTGAGCCGAACAGCCCGGCGTACAACATTCCTGTCGCGCTGCGGTTGCGTGGCCAGCTCGACATAGCCGCGCTCCAGCACAGCTTCACGGCGCTGGTTCAACGCCATGAGGTGCTGCGAACCAACGTCGCCGTGCGCCAGGGCCAGCCGATCCAGACCCTGGCCACGGTCGGCGATGTGCCGCTGCCGATCCTGGATCTGAGCCATCTTCCACCCGACGAGCGCGAGGCCGAAGCTAAGCGCTACGCCGAGGCAGAAGCGCATCGCCCGTTTGATCTGGCGCACGATCTGCTGATTCGCACCACGCTGCTTCAACTCGATCGCCAGGAGCATGTGCTGGTGATTACGCAGCATCATATCGTGTCCGATGGCTGGTCAACCGGCGTGATGGTGCGCGAGATCGAGGCATTCTATACAGCCTATCAATCGGGCCAGGCGCCGCAGCTGCCGGAGTTGCCGATCCAGTATGCCGATTATGCCGCGTGGCAGCGCGACTGGCTTCAGGCCGAGCGCCTCGCAGAGGAGCTGGCGTATTGGACAGCCACGCTTGCCGATGCGCCCACGGTGCTGGCGCTGCCCACCGACCGGCCACGGCCGGCGATCAAAACCTATGCCGGTGCGATCCATCGCTTTAGCTTGCCGGTCGCGCTTTCTGAGTCGCTGATCCGGCTGAGCCGCCAGGAGCAGGTGACGCTGTTCACAACGGTGCTGGCTGCGTTTCAGGTGTTGCTTTGCCGCTACACTCGGCAAACAGATCTGGTTGTCGGCACGCCGGTTGCGAATCGCAGCCAGGCCGAAATACAGCCCCTGATCGGCCTGTTTGTCAATACACTGGCGCTGCGCACGGATCTGAGCGGCAATCCAACCTTTCGCCAGCTGCTCCAGCGCAGCCATGATGTCGTTCTGGGCAGCTACGCGCATCAAGATCTGCCGTTTGAAAAAGTGGTCGAGGTGATCCAGCCGGAGCGCGATCTGAGCTACACGCCTGTGTTTCAGGTGCTGTTCCAGCTGGACGAAGCGCCGGAAACTATGCGCGTGCCGCAGCTCAGTATGGAATATATCGAGTTTGAGCGCGTGGCTGCCAAGTTCGATCTTTCGCTGGCGGTGATCAACACGCCACAGGGGCTGAGCGCGACGATCGAGTACAGCAGCGACCTGTTTCAGCCGGCGACGATCGCGCGGATGGCCGGCCACTTTGAGATGCTTGTATCCGGCATCGTCGCCGCGCCCGACTGCCCGATTCTCGATCTGCCCATGCTCACAGGCACAGAGCGATCCGATATTCTTGGTGCCTGGGACGGCGGCGCGAGCTATCTCCAGGACGGCTGTCTCCACGAGCGATTCGAAGCCCAGGCCGCGCGCACGCCCGACGCGATCGCCGTGGCGTATGCCGCGTCCGACGCGCCGGCGGAGCGCCTGACCTACGCCGAGCTGAACACGCGCGCCAATCAGCTGGCGCATCATCTGCAAACCCTTGGCGTTGGCCGCGATACACTCGTCGGGCTGTATGTCGAGCGCTCGCTTGACCTGGCGATCGGGCTGCTGGCGATTCTCAAGGCCGGCGGCGCCTACCTGCCGCTCGATCCGAGCTATCCTGCTGAGCGCCTCGCCGCCACGCTCGACGATGCCGAGGTGACGGTGCTGGTGACGCAATCCTGGCTGGCAACCGAGCTGCCTCGCTCAGTTCCACACATGGTCTGCCTGGATCGCGCCGATCTTTTTGCCGCTGCCGATACAGAAAATCCGGCCAGCGGTGCGAGCGCCGACTCACTGGCGTATGTGATCTATACCTCCGGCTCGACGGGCAAGCCCAAAGGCGTGCTGGTGACTCACGCCAATGTTACGCGCCTGTTCGACGCGACGCATGACTGGTATGGCTTCGACGAGCGCGATGTCTGGACGCTGTTTCACTCTGCGGCTTTCGACTTTTCGGTCTGGGAGTTCTGGGGCGCGCTGCTCTACGGCGGGCGGCTGGTGATCGTGCCCTACCTGGTGAGTCGCTCGCCCGAGGCGCTGTATGCGCTGCTAGCGGCGGAGCAGGTAACCGTGCTCAACCAAACGCCGTCGGCCTTTCGCCAGCTGATCTGGGCTGAGCAACAGGCGGCGGAGCAGCGCTCGCTGGCGCTGCGCTATGTGATCTTTGGCGGCGAGGCGCTCGATCTGCAAAGCCTGCGCCCCTGGTTTGAGCGCCACGGCGATCAGCAGCCCCAGCTCGTGAACATGTACGGCATTACCGAAACCACGGTGCATGTCACCTACCGCCCGATCACGCTCGCCGATCTCGACTCCGCGCCGGGCAGCGTGATCGGGCGTCCTATCCCCGATCTTCAGCTGTACGTGCTGGATCAGCGCCGGCAGCTTGTGCCGCTCGGTGTGCCGGGCGAGCTGTATGTCGGCGGAGCGGGTGTCGCGCGCGGCTACCTCAATCGTCCCGAGCTGACGGCTGAGCGTTTTATCGCCGACCCATTCCAACCTCACACCGGCGCGCGTCTGTATAAGACCGGCGACCTTGCGCGGCAGCTGCCGGGCGGCGATCTTCAGTACCTGGGCCGGATCGATCATCAGGTCAAGATTCGTGGCTTTCGCATCGAGCTTGGCGAGATCGAGGCGGCGATCAGCGCGCATCCTGCGGTGCGTGAGGTAGTCGTCGTGGCGCGTGAAGAGCGCGTGGCAGGCGGCAAGCATGCTGAGCCAGGCGGGCTGCGGCTGGTGGCCTACGTGGTAGGGGGAGACGGATCAGCGGATGAGGGCACGGACGCGCCGCTGAGCGCCGCTGCGCTGCGGCAATTTTTGCAAACAACGCTGCCCGACCATATGCTGCCCTCGGCCTGGGTATTTCTGGACGCGATGCCGCTCACGCCGACCGGCAAGCTCGATCGCCGGTCCTTACCTGCGCCGGAGCAGCAGGCTGCGGAGACGGCGGAGACCTATGTTGCGCCGCGCACGCCGGTTGAGCAGGCGTTAGCAGATATTTGGGCCGCTGTTCTGCACCGTGAGCGTGTGGGCATCGACGATAACTTCTTTATGCTGGGCGGCGATTCGATCTTGAGCGTCCGGCTGCTGGCCTTAGCCAAAGAGCGCGGCCTGAGCCTGTCGCTCCAGGATCTTTTCCGCTACCAGACGATCGGCGCGCTCAGCCAGCACCTCCAGCCCGCCGAAGACCAGCTCGACGCCGCGCCGCATACGACGCCGTTCAGCCTGGTCGCCGATGCCGATCGCCCTAAGCTGCCGCCCGATGTGGAAGATGCCTATCCGCTCACCAGGCTTCAGGCGGGGATGATCTACCACATGGAGCTAGGCGCCGATGTCGCGGATTACCATAATGTCACCAGCTTCTACCTGCATGGCGCGATCGACCTGGATCTGCTCCGTGCGGCGGCACAGCAGATTGTTGCACGCCATCCGGTGCTGCGTACCTCGTTCGATCTGGTCACGTACAGCGAGCCGCTACAGCTGGTCCATGCGGCGGCGACAATGGAAATTCAGCAGCATGACATTTGCCATCTGACGGAAGCTGAGCAGGTTGAGCATCTACAAGCCTATATTCAGGCCGAGCTGCGCCGCCATTTTGATCTGGCCCAGCCGCCGCTGCTGCGCCTGCATCTTCACCGCCGCACCGCCGCCACCTTCCAGCTGACGATCACCGAGTTCCACCCGATCCTCGACGGCTGGAGTCTCAACACGGTTCTGGCTGAGATCTTCGCCGTGTATTTTGCGCTCGCGGATCAGCAGCCGCTCACGCTGCCGCCGCTGCAAAGCACATTCCGCGATTTTGTAGCGCTGGAGCGCCAAACGCTTGAATCGGAGGCGTGCCGGCGCTACTGGTCGGACAAGCTCGAAGACGCGACGCTGCTGCAATTGCCGCGCTGGCCGCAGGTCGAGCGCACCACGCGCCAGATCGGCAGTGTTCGGCTGCCGATTGCGTCAGCGCTGACCGCGTCGCTTCAGCAGGTTGCCGCTCAGGCATCGGTTCCGCTCAAAACCGTCTTGCTGGCTGCGCATCTGCGGGTCATGCATCTGCTAGCTCCGCAGGCAAATGTGCTGACCGGACTCGTGCTGCATGGCCGCTCGGAAGCCCAGGACGGCGAGAAGATCAGCGGCCTGTTCCTCAATACGCTGCCGCTGCGCCTCCAGCCGACGCACGGCACCTGGCGCGATCTGATCCGTGAGACCTTTGCGGCGGAGCTTGAGCTGGTCGATATTCGGCGCTACCCGCTGGCCGCGCTCCAGCAGCAGTGGGGCCGTGAGCAGCCCTTGTTCGAGGTGCTTTTCAACTTTACGAACTTTCATGTGCTTGACGACCTCGTTGAATCGCGGCGGCTTGAGCTACTGCCAAGCACGATTGAAGGCTTGACCTCATCAAATATTCCGCTTCAGGTCGCTTTTGGCTTTACCAGCGGCTCGGCGCAGCTTGAGCTGATGCTCGATTACCATACATCGATCCTGTGTGCCGAGCAGGCGCAGCAGATCTCGGAATACTATATCGCCGCGCTGACCGCGCTGAGCCGTGATCCTGAGAGCCGGTATGAAACGGCGGATCTGCTGTCTCAGCGTGAAAAAGACGAGCTGCTGGTGGTGCGCAACGCGACGGCGCAGGCGTACCCGGATGCGACCTATCCGGAACTGTTGGCGCAGCAGGTGGCGCGCACGCCTGCGGACATCGCAGTCACGGCCGAGGATGGAGAGCTGACGTACCAGGAACTGTCCGACGCGGCGGCGCAGCTGGCGCAGGTGCTCCAGCAGGCGTATGGCATCGGACGGGGTAGCCGAGTGGCGCTGCTCCTGCCGCGCTCGTGCGACCTCGTCGTGGCGCTGCTGGCGATCTGGCAGGCCGGTGGGGCGTTTGTGCCGCTCGACGCCGCCTTCCCGCCCGAGCGCATCCAGTTTCTGGTGCAGGACTCCGGCGCGGCCCTCGTGCT
>DASWTQ010000027.1:0-6081 GCA_036402055.1 Herpetosiphonaceae bacterium | reverse complement strand
ATTGAGCCGGGGATGAGAGCCGGCGTGGCGACGATTGGAGTCTGCACTACACAAACTCAGTGTGAGCATGGAGACGTTTAATTCTATGCTATGATAGTGCGCAGCCCCCTTTTGGAGGAACTATATGGCACTACGACGTCTTCTGTCGGTCTGGTTCGTGACCACGCTCGCACTCACCTCGTTCACGCTCGCGAATCCCTCCGCCGCTGTCGCCGCTTGCTATGGCGAAACCTGCAATGGGCTTGACCCCTACGAACAGGGATGCTTCAACGATCGAGTGTTCATCGCATCCAACCTTTATGTCGCTCGCTACTACTCCCCAACCTGCAATACCTTCTTCGGCATCGGCTATGCCGCACCTGGCGACGCTGCGTTCGTCTGGATGTCGCCCCACCCGAACGCAACTTATAACACGTCAACGTACTGGGTCTATAGCAACATGTGGAACAGTGGGCTGGCTTGCTCATCCTATGGAGCAGTAGGGGCATACTGCGCATAACACCGCCACCGATAGCTACCTGCTCACAGAATCCAAATGCCCAGACTCTGCGAGTGTGCAGAGTCTGGGCACTTGAATTATACTCCTAACCAGGCATTGACACGCCGCCCCAACAGACTTTATAATCAGCCATACCATTCTTAACCCCTTCTACCGCGTACGATAGCAGCACATATCAATCGTTCCGTGCGCTCTTGAGCTGTTTATCGCGGGGTCTCGTTTCTTCACAAATCATCGCGCCGCCTGTGTGCTTCTCTCCTGACCGGAGAAGCCGTATTCGCATCGCTCACAGAAAGGAATCGCTCTCGGGCTCTGTCGGCTATTTGTTCGTCGGCCTCATTCTCAGATCGTTCATCTTCAGGAGGATGCACGTGAAGCTCTTGTCTTTGATCAAAGTCCTTTCTCTGCCTGTCTTGCTCAGCCTGATCCTCGGCGCGGCAGTCTCCCCGGCAGTTGTCGCCCAGGCCAATGGCGCCAGCGAAAGCTACATCGTCTTGTATCGCGGCTCGTCGGTTCCCGGCGATGCGGCCAGCGTGATCTCAGCCGCCGGTGGTACGCTCGTTCAGAGCTACGACGCGATCGGCGTGGCGATTGCGCGCTCGAATAGCGCCTCGTTCCGCAGCGCGCTGCTGCGCGACAGCCGGATCGAGAACGCGTCGTCGACGACCGGCTTTGGCGTCAGCCTGGCGGACATAACCGGCGACAGCGCCGACATGCCCACCGGCGATCTGCCGAATGCGCCCGCGACTGACTCCGACACGTTCAGCGGTTTGCAGTGGGATATGCGCCAGATCCACGCGCCTGAGGCCCACGCGATCACGGGCGGTAGCCGCGAAGTGCTGGTCGGCGACATCGACACGGGTCTCGACTACCGCCACCCCGATCTGGTGCCGAACCTCGACTTTGCCAACAGCGTTTCCTGCGTCGGCGGCGTGCCGAACCAGGACCCGGCAGCCTGGGACGATGACTCGGGCCATGGCACCCACACTGCCGGCACGATCGCGGCCGCAGCCAACGGCATCGGCATTGTGGGCACGGCGCCCAATGTGCGGCTCGCGGCGATCAAAGTGTCGACGCCCGACGGCTGGTTCTATCCCGAGGCGGTTGTTTGTAGCTTTATGTGGGCGGCGGAGCGCGGCTTCGATGTGACCAACAACAGCTATTTCGCCGATCCGTATCTCTACAACTGCAAGAATGATCCCGAGCAGCACGCGATCTGGAAGGCCGAGCAGCGCGCGATTCGCTACGCGCTGAGCCAGGGCGTAACGGTCGTCGCGTCGGCTGGCAACAGCAACCACGATGTGCAGCACCCGCCGCAGGGCAACCAGTGCGTGCGCGTTCCCAGCGAAGTTTCGGGCGTGATCGTGGTTGGCGCGAACGGCAATCTCCAGCAGAAGTCGTACTACTCCAACTACAGCCAGATCGACGTGATCGCTCCCGGCGGCGACGCGCTCTTCCAGCTGACGCCGCAGGCTCCCAACGGCCGCGTGCTCTCGACGTATCCGGCGCGCTTCCGCAACGCCTCGCTTGTACTCCAGGACCCGGCAGTTCCCGGCGCGTACTATCGCTACCTGCAAGGTACGTCGATGGCGTCTCCGCACGTGGCGGGCGTGGCCGCGCTGGTGATCAGCCGGTTCGGCGACGACAACACGCAGAACGGCCATCTGCGGCCCGGCAAGGTCCGCGCGATCATCAACGGAACCGCCGATGAGATCGACTGCCCGGCGAATCCGTTCCGCCCCGGCACGGCCTACGAGACCAACTGCACGGGCGGCATGGGCTATAACTCGTTCAACGGCCACGGCCAGGTCAACGCCCTCAGCGCGATCCTGCACGACACCAACAACTAGCAGCGGCGCTTAGACTCAAACAGCCTCTATGCTTCATGCATAGAGGCTGTTCTGTTTTTATCCAGGGCGTGATTTATCACGCCCAAAACACCATTAGTGATCGACCAAACCTAGATCAATCTCAGCGCCTGCGCCTTCAGCACTGCCTGCGTTCGATCGCGCACGTCGAGCTTGGCCAGCAGATTCGACACATGATTTTTCACAGTGCCCTCGGTGATCACCAGCTTATCGGCGATCTCGCGATTCGAAAGGCCGCTCGCCAGCGCCCGCAGCACATCCAGCTCACGCTCGGTCAGCGGCTGGACCAGCGGATCAGCGGGCGGCGCGCTGGTGGCGCTGCTGCCGATCGGGCCGGCGGCGAGGCGGCTGAACTCGGCCACGACTTTGCGCGCGATGCTGGGCTGAATGAGCGCGCCGCCCGCAGCCACGGTTCGCACGGCAGCAGCGATGTCGTCGCTGCTTACGTCTTTGAGCAGATAGCCACGCGCGCCCGCCTTCAAGCCCTCGAACACATACTCGTCGTCGTCAAAGGTCGTCAGGATGATCACGCCAGCCTGCGGAAAGCGCTCAGACAGCAGCCGAGTCGCCGCGACGCCGTCCATCTCCGGCATGCGTACATCCATCAGCACCACATCGGGCCGCAGCCGCTCGACCGCCGCGATCGCATCCCGGCCATTCTCAGCCGTGCCCACCACCTCAAGATCCGACTCCAGCTCCAGCAGCGTCTGGATTCCCTGGCGGATCAGCTTTTGATCATCGACGAGCAGCACCCGAATCATCGCGATTCCTTTCCAGCGGCAGCGCAAGCTCAAGCGTAAATCCGTGATCCGGCTGCGCGCCCGCGCTGAACGTTCCGCCAAGCTGCTCGGCACGCTCACGCAGACCGGCCAGCCCAAAGCCGCCACCAGCGTCGATCGATGGCTGTGATCCGTCGTCTTGCACGACCAGCCGAACCTGCGCCGGCGTCCAGACAAGCCGAACTGTGACCCGCGCGGCGCTAGCGTGCTTCTGGGCATTGGTCAGCCCTTCCTGGGCGGCGCGATAGATCGTCATGGAGGCGGCAGGCAGCAGCGGGATTGCGATTCCATGCTGCTCAAAGCCGGCCTCCAGCGGCGAGTGACGATCGAACTCCTGCACCAGCGAGCGTAGCGCCTCGTCCAGCGCGCGACCATCCAGCGGCGTGCGGCGCATCGCGGCGACACTCTGGCGCACTTCGTCCAGCGCGGCCTGGGCAACCTCGCGGGATGTAGTGATCGCCGTCGCGGCACGATCAGGATCGCGCTCGATCAGCTTGGCGGCGGCTTGAAGCTGTACGTTGAGCACCGTGAGATGATGGCCCAGACCGTCGTGAATGTCGCGGGCCAGGCGCACGCGTTCCTCGGCGACGGCCAGATCTTTTTCGCGCTCACGAGCCGCCGCCAGCTCGGCGTTAGCCCGTTGCAGCTCGTGCAGCAGCGCTTCCATGCGCGTATTCTGCTCGGCGAAGCGCATCACCACGACCGAAAAGATCATCACAAAGATCAGCCCAGGAACCAGCGAGGCCGCCGAGCCCAGCACGTGCAGCAGGGAGGGCCGATCGATCCACAGCAGCGCCATCCAGCCAAGCACGATCAGCAGCGTGTAGAGCAGCGCATAGCGCGCCCGCAGCGTGACGATCGCCTGCGAGGCCAGCATGAAGAGCAGAAACGGCAGCAGCGAAAACGACGAGGGCTGGCCCAGCCAGTTGGCCAGCAGCACCAGCACTGCGGCGGTCAAGAGGTAGACAATATCGGCTCTGAGCGGAGGTAGCCAGCGCTCCAGATCGTTCAGCACCAGGTTGAGCACCAGCAGGCCCGAAAGCGTAAGAATCGTGCTGTAGAAGCGCCACAGCGGCAGTGCAGGCGGCACAATGATAAACATGATCAGCGCGGCCAGAATCATCGCGTAGGCTGCGATCATCATGGCGTTGGTGCCGGGCGGCAGCAGCCGCTCCCACAGCCATTTCAGCGCCGGATACGATCGCCGGTATGATCCAGATTGAGGCAATAGATGCGACTGCCGTTCGCGCATGCGATCCCTCTACGATAGGCGGGTACAAACCTTGAGTGTTATTGTAATCTACCGCACAAGCTCGGGCCATGCCTAGCGCTGCTGCGCGCCGGCCTCTTGCGCGCCTCGATCAGTCGTTTCGTGCTGGTCCTCGGCGCGAGATTCACTGCCCGGAATCCGATCCGCGACAAACAGGATCAGCGCCGTCGCAACGCCCACAGTCACGCCCAGCAGCCAGAGCCACGTGCCGATCGCCAGGCCGATCGCGCCGGTGATCCAGATGGCCGCCGCCGTTTTGATGCCGCGCACATCGGTGCCGCCCTTGAAGATCACCGCGCCGCCGAGAAATCCTATGCCCTGAAGCAGGCCTTGCAGCGTCCGACTCAGCGCCGCCGGGTCGGTGTCGGCCAGGTGCTTCGCCAGCAGCATGTAGGTCGCGCTGCCAACGGCGACCATCATCATACCGCTGATGCCGATCGCTTTGTGGTGCATCCGCCGCTCATAGCCGATCAGCCCGCCGATGATCGCCGCTACCAGCAGCCGCAGCACAATGATCGGAACAGTCAATCCGCCTGATTCATCCATGATTGGCCTCCAGATCTGTCGCAGAAAGGGCTTCTCAACGCATCCTTTTTCTAGCAGTCCGAGGGCCAGCAGCACGCCACGGCACCCGCATTGCTACGTTTAACGACGAATGTTATGCTCGCTTAGCGATTTGGATGAAGAAGGGGGAACGATCAGGATGATTCGCTGTGTTAAGTGTGACAACGAGACGCGAACCAGCCAGCTTGTAACAGCGCAGGGCGAAGTCATGCTCGCCGGGACGATCGGCAGCGATCCCCAGCCGATTCTCGCGCAGGTCTGCGCCGCCTGTGGCTACATCGAGCTTTACGCGCCGCAGCCGACAACTCGACCTGAGGTCGCGCGTGAGAGCGAGGAGCGCTTGCTCGGCGAGGTCGCGCCCGCGACGGTGCCGCAGCCTGCCGCCTGAACGCGCCGGGCTCGTCGTCGAGCCGCAGGCTGATGCTTCTTTTGCTCCATCCACGCCGTTCGTGTACACTCCCAACGAACAGCTACCACCGCCTATGGAGCAACCATGCGTTCGATCATCGCCGAGTATATTCGGGCGATCCAGCCCTACGATGAGCTTGAGCGGCAGCATATCGCCGCGACGCTGGACTGGATCGCCTCGGGAGCGCCGCTCTTTCGCATCGCAAGGCCGGATCAACCGCCGCAGCATCTTGTCTCCTACTTCGCGCTGGTCGACGACGCGGCGCGCAAAGTGCTGCTGGTGGATCACCGCAGAGCCGGCCTGTGGCTGCCCAGCGGCGGCCATGTCGAGCCCGACGAAGATCCGGCCGTTACTGTCGAGCGCGAGGTACTTGAGGAGCTGGGCACTCCGGCGATCTTCCGCTTTGCCGCGCCGCTGTTTCTCACGGTGACGCAGACTGTGGGCTCACACGCCGGCCATACCGATGTTTCGCTGTGGTATGTGCTGCGCGGCGACGCGACCACGCCACTTGCCTTCGACGCCACAGAGTTTTACGGCGTCCAGTGGTTCGATTTCGACGCTGTGCCGTTCGAGCGCGCCGATCCGCATCTGCGCCGGTTTATCGTTAAGCTCAAGCACGCGCTGACGAGCGAAGGCTCCCGAGCTTGAGTGTTAGCCCGTTGGCTAAACGTTCTTAGATCGTTACAGGATGC